>CAZUXS010000008.1:0-30590 GCA_964624605.1 uncultured Lachnospiraceae bacterium
CGTAGAAATAAATGCTAAAATTGAAAAGGAGTTGACCGATATGTGTAATCTCAGTTCAGGAATAAGGGAAAAGGCGTTACGGCAAGGAATAGAGCAGGGCTATGAAAAGGGCGTTGAGCATGGAGTGGCACAGGGGATTGAGCGTGGAATGAAGCAGGGAATGGAGCGTGGAATGAAGCAGGGAATGGAGCAGGGAATGGAACGTGGAATGGAGAGAGGAATTGAGCAGGGATTTGAAATCAAACAGCTGGAAGATTTGAAAAAACTTATTAAAAACTTGCATTTCACATTTGAACAAGCGGCAGATGCATTGGAGTTGTCAGCGGAAGCAAGAAAGAGTTTAGCGGCTAAGATTTGATATCCCGTTTAAATAAAAAAGGAGGTGACCGATATGTGTAATCTCAGTGCAGGAATAAGGGAAAAAGCGTTACGACAAGGAATAGAGCAGGGCTATGAAAAGGGTTTTGAATACGGAGTGGCACAGGGGATTGAGCGTGTAATGAAGCAAGAAATGGAACGTGGAATTGAGCAGGGGCTTGAAATCAAACAGCTTGAAGATTTGAAAAAAGTTATTAAAAATTTGCATTTCACATTTGAACAGGCGGCAGATGCTTTGGAGTTATCAACGGAAGCAAGGGAACGTTTTGCGGCTATGGTTTGATACGAAAATTGTTTTGAGTTTTAAGTTGAAATTTATGTATAAAAAGGTGAGTCCGATATTGGCTCACTTTTTTTGTGCAAAAAAACAGTGATGCCGTTTGACACGACACCACTGCATATATAAAATGATAAATTCGTAAATTATTTCTGACCGATGTAAACAGTACCGCTGTTTGAGTCGATAGTAACCAAAAGATGGTCGGGGATAATTTCCTCAACAGGGTCATTTGATATTATAACAGGGATGTTAAGTTCACGGCCGATGATTACAGCGTGAGGGAAGTCATCCTCTGTGCCCGGTCCTGCGATGATTGCAGCTGCTCTCATCATGTAAGGCATAAGGTCGTTGCTCTTGTTTGATGTAACAAAGATATCACCCTTGTGGAAGAGAAGCTTAGCTTCATCAACGTTTGTGATAACGTTTGTGTGAGCTGTTACGTTCTTTGTGCCCTGAGCCTTGTTTGTACCCTCTGCAATAACGTCACCAACGATACCAACCTTGATTGTGTTTGTTGAACCTGTTGTGCCAAGTGGTGTACCACCTGTGAATACCATAAGTTCGCCGCTGTGTGCAATGCCCTCGTTGAGTGCCTTTGCTGATACGGAGTTGAAAAGCACGTGAACGTTCTTCTTTTCAAAGTCTACGTTCATAGGAATACAACCCCAGATAAGGTTCATCTGGCGAAGTGTTCTGTCAACCGGTGTACAGGCAAGAATAGGAGTCTGAGGTCTGTACTTTGCAACCTCTCTTACTGCTCTACCTGACATTGTAACTGTTGAGATAAGTGCAGCCTTAAGGTCACGAGCTGTTGTACAGGCTGAGTGACTAACTGCGCTTGTGATGTTCTTTACAGTCTGAGCCTTTGAAGATGCCTTGTCGAATCTTGAGCTGTAGTCGATAGCAGCTTCAACTTCTCTTGCAATCTTATCCATAGCTCTTACAGCCTCAAGTGGGAAGTCACCGTTTGCTGTTTCGCCTGAAAGCATGATAGCATCGGTGTTATCGAAGATAGCATTTGCAACGTCGTTTACTTCCGCTCTTGTAGGACGTGGGTTTCTTATCATAGAGTCAAGCATCTGTGTTGCTGTGATAACAGGCTTGCCCTTTTCAATACACTTTCTGATGAGTGTTTTCTGAACAAGAGGAACTTCCTCAAAAGGAATTTCAACACCGAGGTCACCACGAGCAACCATGAGTGCGTCTGTAACTTCAAGGATTTCGTCGATGTTATCAACACCATCTCTGTTTTCAATTTTTGATATAATCTGAATATCGCTTCCGCCTGCATCTTCAAGAACCTTCTTGATTTCAAGCACGTCATTTGCTGAACGAATGAATGATGCGGCGATAAAATCAACACCCTGCTCAACACCGAACTGAAGGTCTGCAATATCCTTTTCTGTAAGTGCAGGAAGGTGAATATGAATATTAGGAAGGTTGATAGACTTCTTTGAGCCTACAACACCCGTATTTTTTGTGATACACTTAACATCGTTGCCGTTGATTTCAACAACTTCAAGCGCAACAAGACCGTCATCGATAAGAACTGTTGCACCAACGTGGAGATCTTCCGCAAATCTATCGTAAGTTACGGCAACTCTTGACTGATCACCAACAATATCTTCTGTTGTGAGAATGAACTCATCACCCTGATTAAGTGTGATTTTGCCTGTTTCCGTACCGAAAACCTTAGTTCTGATTTCTGGACCCTTTGTATCAAGAATGATTGGAATAGGTGCGCCCATTTCCTGTCTTGCCTGCTTTAAGTTGGCAATTCTCTCGCCCTGTTCCTGATGGTCGCCATGTGAAAAGTTTAATCTTGCCGCACTGATACCTGCTTCGATGAGTGCTTTCATCTGCTCTACGGTATTGGATGCAGGGCCGAGTGTGGCTACAATTTTAGTTTTACGCATATCATTTTTCTCCTTTTTTAGTCATATAGTTTCATTTTAATACATAATTTGGCAGTAGTCAAGCCAAATAGGCAATGTTTTTATTATTTTGTGTATTGTGTCCTCATATTTGCTATTGCAAGAGTGTGACTTGTCAATATCAACATTTGCGTGTAAAAAATAACTACGATAAATTTCATTATTATTTTACCACATCAACCTAAAAATTACCACAATTAATTTATTGTATTTTTGAACAAAGTATATTTTTAAAAAACTCTTAAAAGCAACATATATACGGCGGTTGAACAAAAAATGCTCACCATCGTATTGTGAAAAAATTTGTGCAGCAGCACACAGGTAACCACCGCCGCAACTTCGGGCAGTGCATGATTACCCGATAGTATTGTCGCATTTCGAAAGCAATATACTATTATTGCGGAAATTATTGCAGGCGGCAGAAATTTGCCGAGGTATGTAACAAGTGGTGAGGGCTTGTCTCCTCTGCCGAAAACCACAAACGGAAACAGTCTTGTGCCGAAGGTGATTGCCGCCATAAGTATAATTACTAATATTAGTTTAGTTGTGCTCATGCTTTTCACCCTCCTTTTTCTCTATAGGTTTGCGGAATATTATGAGCAGTACCACGCTAAGTGCAAGCCCACCCAGAAGCATATTGCTTTTGCCTACGATAAAGAGTGCCGCAAGTGCCGCACCGCCGCCTATTATAAATGGCAGTTTTGTTTTGAATGTTTTAAGCTGATCCAAAACTATTACTATGAAAAGTGCCGTCATTGCAAAATCCAAGCCTGTTGTGTCAAACTTAACCAGTGTGCCGAAAACAGCACCCAGTGTGCAACCAATCACCCATGAAATTTGGTTTATGAGCGTAACGGCAAATATGTAGTCGCTTTCGTCCACATCCTCGGGGAATTTTGTGCCCGTCAAAAGTGCATAGGTTTCATCCGTAAGCGCAAAAATCAGATAGGGGCGTTTTTTGCCTGCACGCTTGAATTGCTCAATAAGCGAAATGCCGTAAAAAAGATGCTTTGAATTGATTAAGAATGTGGCTATGGCTATTGATATATAGGAGGCGTTTTCCTTTATAAAGTCCACGGCAAGGTACTGCCCCGCACCCGTGTATATCACAGCCGACATTATAAATGCCGTGAATATGCTTTTGCCTGCCGCCGCCATCATAAGCCCGAAAGCGAACCCTGCCGCAATATAGCCGAGTATGACGGGCAGGCAGTTTTTAAATGCGTAATTTAATAATTTTTTGTTCATATATATCTACCTCTGAATTATTCAAAATACAGTATACCTCAAAATTTTTAAAATGTAAAGATTATTGACATTTTATTGTCTGTGGTTTATCATTAATATATATGAAAATGAAAGGGCGAAATGTAATGAAGAAATTTGAGGGTTTCACACCCGAGATGAATGATTATCTTATGGGCATAAGGTTTAATAACTATAAAAGCTGGTTTGATGAGCACAGGGAACAGTATACGAAATATGTGCACGAGCCGATGAAGCTTTTTGCCGATGAGATTTTTGCGAAAATGAACGATATGGATGAGGATTTCAGGGAGATACCTAAGATATCAAGGGCAAACAGGGATATAAGATTTTCAAAAAACAAAAATCCTTATAAGGAAAGTAAGTGGTTTTTCTTAAGGGGTGACGGTTCACCGCACATAGTTTACAGCAAGCCGACATATTTTTTTGAGGTAATGCCCGAATGTTGGAGATACGGCTTTTTCTATGAGCCGGGTCCGAGCGGTATGGCTGTTTACAGAAAGAAGATTGAAAGTGACATTGCAGGCTTTGAAAGGCTGATATCCGAGGTGGAAAAGGACGATTTTTTCATAACGGAAGAGAGAAATTACAAAAGGGTATTCAATCCCGAACTCAGCGAGCATATAAGAAAGTGGCATCAGAAAAAGGGCGTTGAGTTTACAAGATACGAGGATTATACCAACATGGATATATACAGCGAAAAATTGATTGATGTGGTTTTTGAGGGCTTCAAAAGGCTTTATCCGCTGTATAAATTTTTCAATTCTATAAAGGCGGAATAATATGGAAGAAAATAATTTGGAATTTACGCAACAGGATTATGAATTTTACATGGACAAGGCTTTGGAGCTTGCCCATGAGGCGGCGGATAACACGGAAGTGCCTATAGGCTGTGTAATAGTATATAAGGGCGAGATTATAGGCAGGGGCTGTAATTTGCGTGTTACAAAACACAATGTGCTTGCACACGCCGAGATACTTGCCATAAATGAAGCTTGCGATTATATGAACGATTGGAGATTGGAGGATTGCACGCTTTTTGTGACCGTTGAACCTTGCCCGATGTGTGCGGGTGCGATATTGCAGGCAAGGGTGAAAAGGGTGGTTTTCGGTGCACGCAACCCAAAGGCAGGCTGTGTCAGAAGTATTTACACCATGCTTGAAGATGACAGATTCAACCACAAAGTTGAAGTGATAGAGGGCATAAAGCAGGATGAGTGTGCAATTGAAATGAAAAATTTTTTCAGAAGATTTAGAAAGTAGGAATTTATATGTTATATATTTGCGGAACGCCCATAGGAAATATGGAAGATATCACCCTGCGTGTTATACGTATATTGGGTGAGGTGGATTTGATAGCGGCGGAAGATACAAGGCAGAGTGTGAAGCTTTTAAATCACTTTGATATCAAAACTCCGCTCACAAGTTATTACGAGCACAATAAGGATACCAAAGGTCCACAGCTTATAAGGCAGCTCAAAGAGGGCAAGAACATAGCACTTGTAACCGATGCGGGTATGCCGGGGATATCAGACCCCGGTGAAGATTTGATACGTCTTTGTTATGAAAATGACGTTGAGGTTACTGTTGTGCCTGGGGCAACCGCCGCCGTGACGGCACTTGTTTTGAGCGGCTTAAATTCAAGAAGCTATATATTTGAAGGCTTTTTGCCCAAGAATAAAAAGCAGAAAGCAGAGGTACTTGCAAGGCTTAAAAATGAGGTGAGAACCACTATTTTCTATGAAGCACCTCATCACCTTGTTGATACATTGGAGGATATATATTCGGCAATAGGCGAGCGAAACACCGCCGTGATAAGGGAGCTTACAAAAAGGCATGAAACCGTAAACCGTGCAAGCCTGTCAAATCAAGTGGAATATTTCAAGGCAAATGAACCGAAGGGCGAATTTGTAATTGTGATAGAGGGAAGAAACGCCGACGAGGTAAAGGAAGAAGAAATGGCGGCAATAGGTGAAATGTCAATTGAGGAACATTTCCAAAAATTCATAAATGAGGGTATGGATGAAAAATCCGCAATGAAGGCGGTTGCAAAGGAGAGGGGAATAGGTAAAAGAGAGGTTTATTCACAGCTTAAAAAGTAACATAACGGTTCTTTTTGCATATAATGGTATAGTATGCAAGGGGTCGGTTTTATGAATAGATGTAAATTCGGTAAAATTGTGGTGGCTGCGGCGCTTATGTCCTTGGGAGTGGGGCTTATATTGGGTAAGCTTATAAGCGGCTGTATAATATTGTTCGGGGCACTTTTTATAGGGTTCGGGATTTGGTTGCTGTTTTACGGATGAATAAATTGAACAGGGATTGGCATAAGCCAATCCCTGAAATTTTTATATGCAGTGTTTTGATGATTATTTTTCACACGGCATTACAAAATCTAAGTTTAATGATTTTTGAAGTACAATTGCGGCATCGTTGGCATCAATTTTGCCGTCGCCGGTTACATCAATATATTTTACGTAATCCGGTGTCTTTTTCTCTATATCCGTAGCAAAGTCGAGGTTGAGTGACTTTTCCAAAATCATTGCTGCATCGGCAGCGGTTATGACTCCGTCACCTGTTGCATCACCGTAGGCAAATGTGGTTTCGGAATCTGTGTAGGTTATTTCCGTTGTTGTCGGATATAACTGCGTGTTGTCGGCAGCAGAACCTTTTTCACAAGTTACGGATTTAAGTGATGCACAATTTGCAAATGTGTTTTTGCTTATTGTTTTAACTGTGCTTGGTATTGATATACTTTCAAATGAAAGACAATCGGCAAAGGCGTTTTCACTTATACCACTGATTTCCACACCGTCAATGCTTTCCGGAATTTCTATGGCGGTTACGGAACTGTCACAACCAACAATCTGCTGTGTGTCGGGGTTAAAATAAATGTTGCCACCGGTTGCGACTATTGAGATTGGCTCTGCCTCTATTAATTCGTAGGGGATGTTGTTTTCAGTAGCATATTTTTCAGCCGTTGAATCTTTTATACAGTAAATTTTATAGCATTTACCATATTGATTGTCAAATAATTTTTCGCTAATTACAGTGTTTTTGCCTTTAAATGTTAAATTGTTTATGAAAACACCGAAAAAAACATGGTAACCTATGTAATTTACAGTTTTGGGAATGATAACATTAAATTCTGTTCCTGCCGCATTTATTCCACACCATGCAAAAGCACCATCGTCTATTGTTTCAAGTCCCTCGGAAAGAGTTATGTCACGCAATACCATACAATCGAAAAAGGCATCTTCTCCTATATATTTTACACCTTTTTGAATAGATACTTTCTTTAGTTCGTAACAACTATAAAAGGCATATTTTTCTATTCTTTGTATAGAACCGGGAATGTTTATTTCGGTTATGTTGCTGTGTGCAAATGCGTATTCACCTATTGATGTTACATTTATACCATTTATTTTTTCCGGAATATCAACATTTGTGACATTTCTGTCACAGTCCGTTATTGTGCCTGTTTCGGTATTGAAATAAATATTTCCGCCGTCAACCTTATAAGAAATCTCATTTAAGGTTTCGGGTGTAAATACAGGGACTCCTGTATTGTCAAGGTATATAAAATTAATTTCAAAATCCCCATTATATAAATTGATATTATCGGAAACAGAGTTTTTGTAACAATATACATTTAAGTTGTTGTTTATCCCTTTGAATGCATATTCACCAATAGAATTGACAGTATTCGGTATTACTATGTCGGTTAAATTGTTGCATCCGGAAAAAGCATAATCACTGATTTGATTAACATTGTTTGGTATTTTTATTTGTTTTAAACTAACACAGTTGTAAAAAGCATCAGTTTCTATGTTTTCAATAGAATCAGGCAAAGAGATATTTATCAAACTTTCACAGCTGTAAAATGTACTACGACCTATAGTTTTAATACCGGTAGGAATGCTTATTTCTCTAAGATTATAACACCAACCAAAAGCGTAATTCCCAATTGCTGTTACAGAATTGGGAATAGTTATACTCCTTAAACCGGAACAACCGTCAAAGGCATTGTTACCGATACTTATTATTCCATCCGGTAATATTAAATTTTCTAAATCGCTACAACCAGCAAATGTTTCATTACTTATTTCTGTTATATTGTTAGGAATGTTAATATTTGTTAAGCTGTTGCATTGATAAAAGGCTTTTTCACCGATGCTTGTAATGCTGTCCGGTAAGCTGATATGCTTCAAATCAAAGCATTCATTAAAAGCATATCCACCAATACTTGTTAATGTAGATGGTAAAGTTATATTTGTTAAAGAGTCGCAATTTGAAAACATACTATCGCCGATGGTTGTTACACCATCAAGTATATTTACTGTTTCCAAATTGGAACAGCGATAAAATGCTCCCGCACCTATTGTTTCGACACTGCCGGGAATGGTTATGCTTTTCAGAGAAGTACAGTTGTAAAAAGCATCTTTGTCGATAGTTGTTAAACTACCGGGCAGAGTTATATCCGTTAAATTTTTACAATCGCTAAAGGCATTTTCACCGATTTTTGTAACCGGAATACCGTCTATCTTTTCCGGGATAACAACCGAGGTAATTCCCGAATCGGAATTTCTTATTGTTCCTGTGCTGGCTTCAAAATAAATTTTTCCACCAGTAACTTCAATTTGTGTGTCGTTTGAACTGAACCAAGTTGACATTGCTAAAATGTTGGGGTTTTCTAACGTTTCTTCCGCAAATCCGACATTTGCCATACCAACGGTCATAGCCGTTGCAAGCAGCATTGCTGTTAATCTTTTTAATTTCATTTTGTAACCTCCCTTTTTATTTGTATTGCATATCCGCATAAATAACCAAGATTTTATAAAATCTTTGAAGAATATAATTTTTATGATATACAATAATCTATATTTTTATAAAAATAATTATACGATGATATCTTGTATTTGTCAATGTTATATAAATGGAGTTGGTTAAAAAATGCCGCTTGATAATATTGCATAAAAGATTGAGTTATGTTTGTTTGGACGTTGGGTCTTTAGCACAAAAACTTGGACAGAGTTATATGCTTCGTTCCGATGTGTTTTGCTTTGTAAATTGAAAATGACGTATAAAGTTGAGTGCAATATATATGAAGATAAAAATAAAAAATATCTGAATTTCAATATAGATTTTTGCAAATATATTTAATTTACATTAAATGAAATTCCGACAACATAATAAAGGATAGGGATTTCTGCCCCTATCCTTTATTATAAAGTACCCTTTTTTACATACTGAAATATTTTAAAAGCTCATTTTGTTTTTTGAGGGTTTTATTTCTTTCCACAAGTTCAAATTGAGCCTGCTTTAGTTCCTTAGCCATATTGTCGCTTGCCAAAAGTATATCTTCTATTACAGAATTTCTTTCGTCTTTTCTTACCTGTGCATCGTCCTCTTTTCTGCCGTTCCATACCTTGAAAACAACGGCGTAACAATCGGGGTTGCCTTCCCACTCGATTTTAAGTATCTGTGACTTTATCCATTTTTTTGATGTGTCGCTGTAGAATATGTTCTCGTTGTTATCTTGTAATTTCGGACAGTGTTCGCAAATTTTATGTCTGTTTTCAAGAGCCTTATAACAGGTTTGTCCACACGCTATCTGGGGATAATACTTCTTGAATTCATCATTAACGTACAATATCTTATAATTTTTGTCGATTACATACATCATTGTTGTTGCGTTCATTTCAGTTAAATCCTTTCTGTTGCTAGTGTTACTTTTTTGGTGCTTGTGATTGAAAAAAGCACGTACTCAACATTTTATAACATTACGTTTAAAAATGCAAGATAATATTGCTTTATTATCTATACTTATTTATTATAATGGGTGTATTTGCTATCGTATTATAATAATATGTTATCTTATAGGTGTATTTCGTATTTCTTTTGTAAGGTTTTAGCTGATACAGACCGTTATTTATATATGTTTCTTACAAAATCCCCTATATATTTTTCATAGGCATCCTCCCTTTGCATAAATGATATTGGTACATAAATATTACAATATTTGTTGCAAAAAAACAAGGGGTAAATATATATTATTTGGTTATATTGTGATATAATTGCTTAATTATAATGCTTGAATTGTGTAGAAATGTGGTGTATCGTGATAAATTTCAGGGATTTGTGCTTAAAAACAAAAATCGGACGTGCCATATAGGTGACACGCCCGATATAGTTATCGGAATTTCATTCCGATTGAGAAGTAATTTATCAATTTAATTTGCAACTTACAGGTTATCGAAAAGACTAACCATTTCAATTGCTGTAACTGCTGCATCAAAGCCCTTGTTGCCTGCCTTTGTGCCTGCTCTTTCGATAGCCTGCTCGATGTTGTCCGTTGTTACAACGCCGAAGATTGTAGGCACGCCCGTTTCAAGGCTTACGGCTGCAACACCCTTTGAAACCTCTGCACAAACGTAATCGTAGTGTGATGTGCTGCCCTTTATTACGGCACCCAAGCAGATTACAGCATCATATTTGCCGCTGTTTGCAAGCTTCTTTGCCACAAGCGGTATCTCAAATGCACCAGGTACCCAAGCAACGCTGATGTCGTCGTCATTTACGCCGTGACGTACGAGTGCATCGTTTGCACCGCTTAAAAGCTTGCTTACGATAAATTCGTTGAATCTTGATGCTACAATGGCAAATTTCTTGCCGCTTCCGATGATGTTTCCCTGTAAAATTTTCATTTTTGTGTCCTCCTGTTGGTTGATATGTTATTTGTTAATAGGTTAAGAATGGGTTGGCGGTGAAGCCGGTACTCATCCACCGCTAAAGCGGTCCCCATTCCCTAGAAGGGAAGGCTGAAAAAACCATTCATCCTAGTTTGTTTAACAGTTTAAATTTCTGTTTGATTTTTGGTATTTAAACATACATTCAAATGGGTTTTAGCGGCGAAGCCGCCGTTAGCCTTCCCCTACGGGGAAGGTGGCATTTTTGCTTTAGCAAAAATGACGGATGAGGGAAAAACTTAGGTTAGTGATTAGCCCCAATTCAACAATCTGCCGGCACTCATCCACCGCTAAAGCGGTCCCCCTTCCCTAGAAGGGAAGGCTGAAAAAAACATTCACCCGAGTTTGTTTAATAGTTTAAATTTCTGTTTGATTTTTGGTATTTAAACTTATATTTAAAGGTGTTTAGCGGCGAAGCCGCCATTTAGCCTTCCCCTATGGGGAAGGTGGCATTTTTGCTTTAGCAAAAATGACGGATGAGGGAGAAACTTAGGTTAGTGATTCACCCCAATTCAACAATCTGCCGGTACTCATCCACCGCTAAAGCGGTCCCCCTTCCCTAGGAGGGAAGGCTGAAAAAACTATTCATCCGAGTTTGTTTAACCACCAATTTTTTTATTTAATTCTTAGTATCTAAATTCAGCAACTGCATCAACTCCAAACACACAGCATTAAATCTTAAATTTATATCCGAATTGGAATAGCGAACAACCCTTATTCCCAAGGAGTTGAGATATTTATCTCTTTCCTTATCTTGTTCCATACCCAAATCCAGATAGTGTTGAGAGCCGTCGAGTTCAATTGCCAGTTTTGCCGATGAACAGTAGAAATCCACTATATAATTTCCTATCACTTTTTGCCTGTTTACGGTTATTGGCAAACCGACAAGGAAATCATACCACAGATGCCGTTCTTCTTTTGTCATGTTTTTTCTCAATTTTTGTGAATTGGAAATTAATCTTTTGTTATGAGGTTTTTGCATAATCAGCTTATCTTAAAACTCCAATATATGTCCCATCTTAGCCTTTTTGGTGTGCAGATAAAAATCCGCTTCCTTATAGTGTTCCACCTGTATTGCAATTCTTTCTTTCACTGCAATGCCGTTTTCCTTAAGTTTTTCGATTTTATCGGGGTTATTTGTCATAAGGTTTACTTCCTTAACGCCCAAATCGCCTAATATCTGTGCGGCGATATCGTAGTTTCGCATATCTTCGGGGAAGCCGAGTGCGAGGTTGGCTTCAACCGTGTCCATGCCCTGTTCCTGCAATGCGTAGGCTTTGAGTTTATTTATAAGACCTATGCCTCTGCCTTCTTGGCGCATATACACAAGCACGCCTCTGCCTTCTTTTGCAATCATTTTCATTGCGGCATCGTATTGCTGACCGCAGTCGCATTTTATTGAACCGAGGGCGTCGCCTGTAAGGCATTCGGAATGTACTCTTGTGAGTACGGGATTGCCGTCGGCTATATCACCCATATAGAGTGCCACATGGTGCTGACCGTTGTTTCTGTCGTAGTAGCCGTTTATCTTGAATGTGCCGTATTTTGTTGGCAGTGTGGCAGTTACAGCCTTTTCGATGTTGCAATGATTTTCCTTTATATACTCAATAAGCGCTTCAACTGTGATTATCTTAAGTCCCCATTTTTTGCTCAATTCCATAAGCTCGGGAGTTCTTGCCATATTTCCGTCATCACTCATAATTTCGCAACAGATACCTGCCGGCTTTAAGCCTGCAAGCCTTGCAAGGTCAACTGTTGCTTCGGTATGTCCGTTTCTTTCAAGCACACCTCTTTCCTTTGCAATAAGAGGGAAAATGTGTCCCGGACGGCGGAAGTCCTCGGGCTTTGCATCATCGCACACGAATTTATTTACGGTGTACGCTCTTTCAAATGCTGATATACCGGTTGTGGTATCAACGTGGTCTATTGTTTCTGTAAAGGCTGTGCAGTGGTTATCTGTGTTTACCTTGCACATTTCCTCAATTTTGAGTTTCTCGGCAATTTCCTTTGCTGTTGGCAGGCATATAAGACCCTTTGCGTAGGTTGCTATGAAGTTCATGGCTTCGCCTGTCACCTTTTCGGCAGCCATTATCAAGTCACCCTCGTTTTCTCTGCCTTCATCATCCACAACAATTATCATTTTGCCGTTTCTTATATCCTCGATTGCTTCGGGGATTGTGTTGAACTTGTATTCCATAATTATATCTCTCCTTTTAAAAACCGCAACGTGCCAAAAAATCCATATCTATGTTGCTTTTAGGTTCTTCTTTTTTT
The DNA here is from genome assembly GCA_964624605.1 of uncultured Lachnospiraceae bacterium. GTDB lineage: Bacteria > Bacillota > Clostridia > Lachnospirales > CAG-274 > CAZUXS01. The sequence goes on from CAZUXS010000008.1 coordinate 12,882, forward strand.
CCTGTTATAAGTTTCTCCACGTATTTGCCGATTACGTCATTTTCGAGATTTACAATATCTCCTATGTTTTTATCAAGCAGTGTGGTGTGTTTTGCGGTGTGGGGTATGAGCGAAACCTTGAATATTTTGTCATCGATATAGGCAACCGTAAGGCTTACACCGTCAATTGCAACAGAGCCTTTCATTATTATATATTTCAATATATCCGCAGGGGCGCTTATTGTCAGCCACACGGCTATACCGTCGTTTTTATATTCCTCTATCCTGCCCGTGCCGTCTATGTGACCGCTCACAATATGGCCGCCGAAACGTCCGTTTGCCGCCATCGCACGTTCAAGATTTACCTTTGCACCTTTTTTCAAATTCCCGAGTGCCGTGCGTGAGTAGGTTTCATTCATAACATCAAGTGTTATGTCGGTTGATGTGAACTTTGTGACGGTAAGGCAAGTGCCGTTCACAGCTATGCTGTCGCCTGTGTGCACATCGGATGTTATTGTTTTTGCTTCTATTTTAAGTGAAGTGGCTTCTTTTGAAATCACAGTGCCAACTTCTTCAATTATTCCCGTAAACATTTCACACCTTCTTTCTTGCCGTTATTTTAATATCATTTCCTATTGCTTCCGCTTTTATATCCGTAAATTCAAATGCGGAGCTCATCAATTCCTCTCCGCCACCCTCAACAGGTGTTTTTGCACTTTCGCCGCCTATCATTTTGGGTGCGATGTAGCTTATTACCTCGTCTACTATGCCTGCTTTAAGTGCCGAATAGTTGAGTGTGCCGCCGCCCTCAAGCAGTATACCGTCAATTTTAAGCTTTCCAAGCTCAATCATGAGTGCATTGAGGTCTATTTTGTTGTCACGCTTTGGCAGTGTAAGCACCGTTATACCCTTGCTTTTAAGCTCGGAGAACTTTGGGTTATCCTCGGTTTGGGTAGTTGCTATTATGCAGTTGTTGTCACTTAAAACATTTGCATCAAGCGGAATTTTGAGGTTGCTGTCCGCAATTATCCTTATCGGATCACGTCCGCCATCCAGACGGCAGTTAAGCCTTGGGTTATCGGTGAGTACGGTGTTTATGCCAACCATAATGCCACGCAACCTGTGACGTAATTTCTGCACATCCTTGCGGCTTTCTTCACAGCTCACCCACTTGCTGTCGCCCGTTTTGGCTGCTATTTTTCCGTCAAGTGTCATAGCTGTTTTCATAACAACGTAGGGCAGGGTGGTTGTTATATATTTCAAAAATACGGGATTGAGCGCTTTGCACTCGGCTTCCATTATACCCGTTTCAACCTCAATACCTGCATTTTTGAGTATTTCAATGCCCTTACCTGCAACAAGTGGATTCGGGTCAAGCATACCCACATATACCTTTTTTATTTTATGCTCCACGATTGCATGTGCACAGGGTGGCTGTTTGCCGTAATGTGCACAGGGTTCAAGAGTAACATACATTTCCGCACCCTCGGCACTTTGCGTGCATGAGTTGAAAGCATTCACCTCGGCGTGAAAATCACCGTATTTTTGATGATAGCCACTGCCTATTATTTCTCCGTCCTTCACAATAACCGCACCCACAAGAGGATTTGGGCTTACATATCCCTCACCTTTTTTGGCAAGCTCTATTGCTTTTTGCATATAGTATTTTTTATCGTACAAACTAACACCACCCTTGCAAAATTGTAATAAAAAATACCCCCGAAACCGTAGCTCGGGGGTAAGGAAATTACATACACAAACAACATACACATCATCCGCCTGTGCGAATGAGTATACACGTTCATCTTCTACTGTCCGGACTATAACCGTCGGCCTCGGAATTTCACCGAATCATGCTGTTACGCTCGTGGGCTTTACCACCGATATGGAATTTCACCAATCCCCGAAGATATTCTATATTTATCTGTTATCTATGTTATAGCACCATATATGATATTTGTCAATAGTTTTCTGAAAATATCATAAAATTTCGTATAAAAGCGGCGAAGCCGATAGAAAGTTTAGATCCAACCTTTTTAAAGGTTGGCGGAGGTTTGGAGGCAGAGCCTCCAAGGTCTTTGTTTCGTTCGAGATTTTTTTGGAGGTGCGGAACCTTTTTTGGATAAAAAAGGTTCTGCAAAATCTTTAATAATTGTTATCATTTAAAATATTGTAATTTTTCGTGATTTGGAGTATAATTAAATTGGTGATGTTGATGATAATAACGGATTTAAAGCAACAGGAAAAAAATCAAAGGCGATATTCTCTTTTTGTGGATGGTAGGTTTGCCTATGGGCTGAGTGATGTGGATGTTGTTTTTTACGGTTTAAAGGTGGGTGACGAGCTTACCGAGGAAAAATATAACCTCATACTCAACGAGGCAGTATGTGCCAAGGCAAAGCAAAAAGCGGTATCACTTATATGTTATCGTGAACGCAGTGAAAAAGAAATTAAGGATAAAATAAGTCGTGATTACAGCGAGGAAATAACCCAAAGGGTTATGGATTTTTTGAGGGAGTACGGTTACACCGATGACAGAAAGTTTGCGGCGGCTTATGCAAGAGACAGTCTGCACAGCAAAAAATGGGGCAGACGTAAGATAGAATTTGAGCTGAAGATGAAAGGTGTTGCACCTGATGTTATCGAGTCGGTACTTGACGAGGTGATAGAGGGCGAGGAAAGATCACAGGCGGAGCTTGCATCCGTATTGCTTGAAAAAAGGCTGAAAGGCAGAACAAGCATAGATTATAAAGAAAAGCGTAGACAAACCGCTTATCTTGCAGGACGTGGATTTTCATTTGACGATATAAATGATGCCTTTTCTCTGTTGGAAATTGAAGTTGTAAGGGATTATTAAGGCTGGTGATTTTTTGGAAAAACGTAACATATATGATAAGGAAATGACATTACTGCATAACAGGGTTTCCGATTTCTGCCAAAAGGGCAGATACAAGTCGGCGCTTGATACGGCGAATGAGCTTATAGCTCTTTTTGAGCAAAAGGGGCTTGCAAACACACGTGAGTATGCCGAGGAACTTTTTACGATAGGTTATGTTTGTGATGTGCTTGCGGACTATGTGCCTGCACTTGATTACTACAAAAAAGCCAAGGATATATTGGAGATTGCAGATGCCCAATCTCTTTTGCTTGCCGATGTGCTCAACAACAGTGCAATCATACTTGCAAAGCATGGCAGGTTTGACGGGGCAATAAGATATTTCACAATGGCAAGGCTTGTTGTGAATAAAAATATGAATAAAAAGTATGCGGCGGCACTGACATACAGCATAGGTTCTTGCTATATCATGAAAAAGGATTACGCCAGAGCTGCACTTTATTACACCGAGAGCATGAAAACATTCCAGTTAAAAGGCTTGGAATTGGTGGATACGTTTTGCAATTTGGGTTATTGCCTTGAAGTGCTCAGCACGCCTGCACAGGCAATAGGTTGTTTTGAAAATGCACTTGTGCTTTTTAACGCACCCAAGCATGAGGAGAAGAGAGAGTTTTTTGCCATAAAGCTGCGCATAGCAAGGCTTTATGTTGAAACCGATAATATACAAAAAGCTTTGAGTATGCTGAACTCACTCACCGAGGAGATAGCGGATGAATTCGGTACACAAAATATGCAGTATGTGTACAGTGTTAATATGCTCAGCAATATATATACTCAAATTGATGGTAAAATGGCGGCAAAGTATAAAAAATCAGCAATCGGTGCAATGGAGAGGATTACGTCTAAGGAACATTTTATGTATAAAAAAATGGTGAGGGAGTTGGCTGAAATTTACAGGAACAGCGGGGATTTCACCAATGCACTGGAAGCGATTTCACAGTGCACTCTCACGGCACAGCAAAGCGGAAATACCGATACGGATGAGTATGTGAATTCCGCTATAATTCAGGCTGATATACTGCGTAAACAGGATAAGGCAACCGAGGCGATAAGTTTGCTTGAAAGCATTGTGTACGGTTGCAGTAATAAGAGGGAAGGATATGTGCAGTGCATATTGATGCTGGTGCATTTGTATTTGCAGTATGGGTACGGTAAGGCTCTGTATGGGATATATGATAAGTTTGTGCAGGTTAGACCGGGGAATAGTTTTGATGATATGCTGGACATGAGCGAAGAGTATTAATGTTCTTTTTTACGAAAAAAGAACCAAAAACGATGGGTGGTTCGCATTTTGCGAAGCAAAATTGCGAATCCCTACGGGATTTCAAAATTACTTTGTAATTTTGAAACTAGATTCGCCCCATACCCCTAACGGGCAGGGGCGGTGTGCTATGGTGGCTCGCTGTAGTACGGTGGCGGGTTGCCCCTGCACCCACCCGTTTTCGGGTGTGGTTGGGGCAAGCTCGCCACAAAAACCACCGTTGTGGGATTACCCCACAAGATTTTTTAGCGGCGAAGCCGCTTATAGCCTTCCCCTGCGGGGAAGGTGGCATTTTTGCTTTAGCAAAAATGACGGATGAGGCGTTGAAGTATGGGTTGTGATTAACTCATATTTTTATGTGATTATATGTGGCTGATTTAATTTACAATTGACAACAAAGCTCATTCATTATATAATAAATTTATATTTTCAAACGAAAAAAGGAGAATAAAAAATGGCTGATAAGAACGAAAAAAAGGTAACTGCTATCACCTCTATGGAGGATGATTTTGCGCAGTGGTATACCGATGTGGTAAAGAAGGCTGACCTTACGGATTATTCATCCGTCAGAGGTTGTATGATATTAAGACCTTATGGTTATGCTATTTGGGAGCTTATCCAGAGGCAGTTGGACGACAGATTTAAGGCAACGGGAGTTGAGAATGTTTATCTTCCTTTGTTTATACCGGAAAGTCTTTTGCAGAAAGAAAAGGACCATGTTGAGGGTTTTGCGCCCGAGGTTGCTTGGGTAACTCACGGTGGTAACGAGAAGTTGCAGGAGCGTCTTTGCGTACGTCCCACTTCCGAGACACTTTTCTGTGACCATTATGCAAACATAGTTCAGAGTTACAGAGATTTGCCAAAGCTTTATAACCAGTGGTGTCCTGTTGTAAGATGGGAAAAGACAACAAGACCTTTCCTCAGAACTATGGAGTTCTTATGGCAGGAGGGTCACACAGCACACGCTACAGCGGAGGAAGCGGAAGAGAGAACAATACAGATGCTCAACCTCTATGCGGAGTTCTGTGAAAACGTGCTTGCAATCCCTGTTGTAAAGGGTAGAAAGACGGATAAGGAGAAGTTTGCGGGTGCAGAGGCTACATACACAATAGAGTCACTCATGCACGATGGCAAGGCTTTGCAGACTGCCACATCACATAACTTCGGCAATGGTTTTGCAAAGGCATTCGATATTCAGTATACCGATAAGAACAACAAACTCCAGTACGTACACCAGACAAGCTGGGGTATCACAACAAGAACAATCGGTGCGCTTATTATGGTACACAGCGACAACAACGGTCTTGTGCTTCCTCCTATGGTTGCACCTAAGCAGGCTGTAATCATTCCTGTGGCACAGAAAAAGCCGGGCGTGCTTGATAAGGCTGCCGAGCTTGAAGAAAGACTTTCAAAGGTTTGCAGAGTATTCACAGACGACAGCGACAAGTCACCGGGTTGGAAGTTCAGCGAGCACGAAATGCGTGGTGTGCCTGTAAGAGTTGAAATAGGCCCAAGAGATATAGAGGCTAATCAGGCTATACTCGCAAGAAGAGATACGGGTGAAAAGACTACCGTAAGCCTTGATAACTTGGAGCAGGAAGTAACAAAGCTTCTTGAAGCTATTCAGAAGGATATGCTTGAAAGAGCAAGAGCACACAGAGATGCACATACCTACGTTGCAACAACAATGGAAGAGTTTGAAAAGACGGTTGCCACAACTCCGGGCTTTGTAAAGGCTATGTGGTGCGGTGATGAGGCTTGTGAGCTTGCAATTAAGGAAAAGACAGGCGCTACATCAAGATGTATGCCTTTTGAACAGGAAGAAATTACGGATAAATGTATTTGCTGCGGTAAGCCGGCGAAGAAGATGGTTTATTGGGGCAAGGCATATTAAAGGCGCAAGGCTACGCCTTGCTGTGCCTTAAAGTCTTTTTGGACTTTAAGGCAGGGGCGAAATTGTCGTGCCCTTTGGGCACAACAATTTCGACTGAAGGTGAGAAAAATATGGTCTTAGACGAAAGCCCCACAGGGGCTTTCTAAGCCCAATTTTTCTGCGAATGAACGGGCGAAGCTCGTTCATTCGATTGAAGTCTGCGACGCTAAAACAATCGGATTGATTTGTGGCTAATGAGTAGTTTAGGTGTCGTGATTTTATGGTTTATAATTAAAGATGGTTTGTATAAAAAGCGGCGAAGCCGCCTTATAGCCTTCCCCTATGGGGAACTGTGAACAGCCCCGCAAAGTTTGCAAGCAAATTTGCTCGGGGTGGCATTTTTGCAAAGCAAAAATGACGGATGAGGCGAAAAACTACGGTGAATGATTCACCCCGATTAGCCACTCAACCACCCACTCATCCACCGCTAAAGCGGTCCTCCTTCCCTAGGAGGGAAGGCTGAAAACCGTTCATCCGAGTTTTGCAATTTATGATTTACAATCGTGTTTTTCCGGGATATTTGAAAATGATGGTTGGTTTGTTAGGTGGAGTTTTGTTGATAAAAGATATATATATGCTTTTAAGCTGTAAATGTCAAAAATTGTATTGAAATTTTTCAATATACACTCGAAAATGCTTGACAAATATATTCAAAAGGGGTATAATGTTTCTTGTTATGACAATGAGTAGGAATGTCTTATTGAGGTTCTTGCTTATTTGCAACGGGGTAATTACCCCAACAATTCACTATTCCTGCGGAACAGGAGTGATTATATGCTTATAGATATTAAGAACCTGACCTCTGTTAAGAGAGAGTTTGAATATCGAGATGATATTTCATTTTATCGTGGCGGTTTGAAAGTGCCTGCAAAGGTGGAGCTTATCGGCACGGTGCACAAGGATAACGCAAGTTATATTGTACAGGGTGAGGTTAAGGCTGTTTTGAGTTTAAAGTGCGATTTGTGTCTGTCACCTGTTACACAGGAGCTTACTTTTGCCTTTGACGAGGTGTTTTCTGCGGAAGAGACCGAGGATGACGAGGTATGGGTGCTCACGGCGGAGGAAATCGGTAAAAAGGCAATCAATCCGGAGCCTGCACTCATAGCTGATATTATGTTAAATATGCCTATGAGCGTGCTGTGTTCCGAGGCTTGTCAGGGACTTTGCCCAAAGTGCGGGCATAATCTCAACAACGGTGATTGCGGCTGTGACAGGGTTCAGAGGAACCCACAGTTTGAAATGTTGTTAAACCTTTTCAAGGATGAAGAAGACAATAGTCGGGAAAGTGATTAAAATATTTTGGTTATTGTTTAATTTGTCTTTGCTTTTTTAAAAAAGCAGTGATGTGTACAAGGAGGTGTGAAAAATGTCAATTTGTCCAAAGGGAAAAATGTCAAAGTCTAAGAGAGATAAGAGAAAGGCTCAGAGCTGGAAGATTGCTATGCCTAACTTAGTTAAGTGCGACAGATGTGGTGAGCTTATGTTACCACACAGAGTTTGCAAGAGCTGTGGTTCTTACAACAAGAAAACTGTTGTAGCTGTTGACTAATAAACAAATTCAGGTTGCTGTGAACAACAATTTGTGTTTTCGGCAACCTTATTTTGTATTCGGACTTATTGTAAAAACCAAATGATTGGGGTTTTACGTATAAAGTAATTAATATAAAGGGGTGTTTATATTGTCTGCGGTTATAGCTATTGATGCAATGGGCGGCGACAATGCGCCTTTTGAGGTTGTTAAAGGCGTTGTTGAAGCCTCTAAAATTTATAAATATAAAATGGTTTTGGTTGGTAAGGAAGAGCTTATCAATGCGGAGCTTTCAAAATACAGGTACGATAAGAAAAAAATCGGTGTTGTGAATGCAACCGAGGTAATTGAAACGGGTGAAGTGCCAACCGTTGCCATCAAGAAGAAAAAAAATTCATCAATGGTGGTTGGGCTTAATATGCTCAAAAGAGGTGAGGCGACAGCCTTTATTTCAGCGGGCAACACGGGCGCACTCCTTACGGGTGCAACAGTGATTGTGGGCAGGATAAAGGGTGTTGAAAGACCTGCACTGGGCACTGTGCTCCCCGGTGAAAAAGGCCCTACAATGCTCATTGATGCAGGTGCGAATGTGGATGCAAAGCCTGCTTATTTAAAGCAGTTTGCACTCATGGGTTCAATATATATGCAAAATGTTGAGGGCATAAAAAATCCCAAAGTCGGACTTATAAACATAGGCACGGAGGAAGAAAAGGGCAATGCCGTTGTGAAGGAAACCTACGAGCTTTTGAAGAACGACAAAAAGATAAATTTTGCAGGCAATCTCGAAGCCAGGGATATCCCGAGCGGTGATATGCAAGTTGCCGTTTGCGATGCCTTTGTGGGCAATGTGGTGCTTAAGCTCATGGAGGGCTTCGGCATGAGTATTCTCGGCAGAATAAAGAGGGAGATTACATCAGATTTGCTTTCAAAAATAGGTGCTGTGTTTGCAATGGGTGCTTTCAAGAGAATAAAGAAGTTTTATTCCTACAAGGACAAGGGTGGTGCACCGTTCTTGGGGCTTAAGGCACTTGTGGTGAAGGCACACGGCAGTTCCGATGCGGAGTCTGTAAAAGGTGCTGTAAGCCAGTGCGTGAAATTCATTGAGGGCGATATTGTAAATAAGATTGCCGAAAGAATCAATGATGACACGGAAAATAATTAAGAAAATATAAAAATTCAATTAATTTCAAAAAAATTTGCAAAATGTACTTGTAATATGGTGAATAATTTAGTATAGTATAGGTGATGGGTAAAAATTATCCAAATAATGCTAAATGCAAGGAGGAAACTAAAAATGGAATTCGATAAGGTAAAAGAAATTATTGCAGAACAGATGGGTATTTCAGAGGATGATATCACTGTGGAAACTTCTTTTGAAGATCTTGGTGCAGATTCACTTGATATATTCCAGATTATTTCAGAGCTTGAGGAAGCATTTGATATGGAATTTGCTAATGATGATGCCGAAAAAATCAAGACAGTTGGCGATGCTGTTGAGTATGTAAAGAACGCAACAAAATAAGATTGTGTGAAAAATAGGTGCTGCGTCCTTGCAGCACCTTTCATACTATGCGATTAATATATCAGCTTAGAGTTTGCGATAGGGTACACGTAAACGTATTTAGGGTAACAGTGTTGGTAGACATGATGCAGTAAATGTATTTAGGTAGGGTACACGCAATTTGTAAGGCGATATATTTTCCGTGATTAAGATGCAAGGAGGAAAATATTAATGTATGATGAGATAATAAACGACAGGATAAGCAAGATTGAAAAGAACATAGGATATACTTTCAAGGATAAAAACTTTATAGCAACCGCACTCACACACAGTTCTTACGCAAATGAAAATCATGTGACGTGCAATGAGAGGTTGGAATTTTTGGGTGATGCCATACTCGGTTTTGTGGTGGGCAGTTATATATTCAAGGAATATCCCAAATTGCCCGAGGGAAAGCTCACAAAGCTTCGTGCAAGTGTTGTGTGTGAAACCATGCTTGCAAAAAAGGCTCGTGAATTGAATGTGAACAGCACTCTTATGCTTGGCAAGGGCGAACAGCACACGGGCGGCAGAGAACGTAGCTCCATTCTTGCGGATGCCTTTGAATCCATCATAGGCGCAATGTATATGGATGGTGGCATAGAGCCGGCAGCGGATTTTATTCTCGGTCAGCTTGTGCCCGAGATAAAGGATATGCAGAGTACCGTCAGAATATTGGACGGTAAAACTTGCTTGCAGGAGCTTTTGCAGAAAAGCAGCAAAATCCCTGTGGAGTATGTTATTGTGGGTGAAAGCGGTCCCGCACATAAAAAGTGCTTCACGGCGGAGGTGCGTCATAACGGCAAAATATTGGGTGAAGGTAGCGGTCACAGCAAAAAAGAGGCTGAACAAAACGCCGCACTCGATGCAATAAAGAAGATGCAATAAAAAAGATTGTTCTTTTTGAGGGCAAAAAGAACCAAAAACCTCGGGTGGTTCGCATTTTGCGAAGCAAAATTGCGAATCCCTGCGGGATTTCAAAATTACTTCGTAATTTTGAAACTAGATTCGCCCCGAACCCCTAACGGGCAGGGCGTGGGGTACGGTGGATTATCGGGATTCGGTGGCGGGTTGCCCTGCACCCGCCCGTTTTAAGGGGTGATTGGAGCAAACTACTAAATCACCGGTGCAAGAAACACCGGAATACCTTATGTTTTTTGTGGAATAGCTGCCTTCGTTACGTTATAACTGATATAGTTTTCTTGAGTTGATGACATTGTTCGGAAGGAAAGGTTGAAAAAACCACTCGTTTTGAGTAGATGGGGACAGTGGGGACGGTTTTTCTGTCGTTTCGACAGAAGAACCGTCCCCACTGTCCGAGTTGTCGGCTGTCCGGATGTTGGCTATCCGAGTGTTCGATGGCTGTAGGTTTGTCTGTTCCGGTTCGTAGTTTTCGTTTTAATTGGCTTTTGGGATTATTGCCGTAAATTCTATTGTATTTTCATTCAAGCACTGTGCGAATATTTTTCCGTTGTGGTTAGTCACTATATTTTTTGCTATTGAAAGACCTATTCCGAAACCGCCCGTATCTCTTGAGCGTGAAAAATCGGCTCTGAAAAATCTCCTGAAAAGCTTATTTATATCTTCGGCATCGGGCATATTATCGCATCTGTTTGAAACGGAAAGCACCGCATTTTTCCCCTTGGAAGTGAGTGAAATTTTTATTTCGCTGTCCTTTGAGGCGTATTTTACGGCATTATCCAAAAATATGGAAACAAGCTGCCCAATTGCACCCTCACTGCCTTTTATGTTTATGTTATCCTCAATTTGAGTGGCAATTGTTTTGTTCTTTGATGAGGCTAGTGTGCCGAAAGGTGCGGCTGATTTCTTTATGACGGAAGAAACATCGAAAACCACAAAATCCTCGGATTTGTTTTGGTCTTCAAGCTTTGCAAGTGTGAGCATACTCTTAACGAGTTCATTCAATCTTTCACTTTGTTTTTTTATGCTTTCCGTCCACTCGTTTTTCTCGTATAAAAGCTCCAGCACATCGGCATTTGCCGTTATTATGGCAAGGGGAGTTTTAAGCTCGTGCCCTGCATCGGTGATGAATGTTTTCTGCTTTTGAACGGCATTCACAACGGGGCTTATAGCCTTGTCGGATATTATATAAACAAAAACAAATATGAACAGCAAGCTCACAATTGATATATATACCGTAAATCTCAAAAATACGGAAAGTGTCTGATATTGAAAGCCACAGTCCAAAAAGGCATAGAGATATCCTCCGTCATCTTTATTGCAAAGATATTTATAGTTGTCTATTCTGCCGGAGCGGCTTTGTTTTCCACCCGAAAGGACTTCATTTACATATTTTTTTGCCTCGTTATATGTAAGCTCCTGAGTGTTTTGTATGTTTAAGTGTATGATGTTGCCGTATTTATCGGTACGGGCAAGAAAGTAGCTGCTTTCAAATTTATTCTTTTTTGTAATCCTAAAGTTGAATATATCGGTGTATTGATTGTCCTCTACGTTGATTTCGGGCAGTTCGCCGTTGTTATCCAAAAGAACTTGAAGTATGTTGTTTGTCATTCTTTCTATGGCAAACTTGTTCACTATGTTAAGGCTTGTTGCAACTATCAAAAGCACAACCACAACCGATATCATTGTGAGAGATATAAATTTGATTTTAAGCCTTTTTATCATTTATACCGCCTCCAGAGTATAGCTGTCACCCGTGTGCTTTATGTCTGTGTGTTCGTCTATGGCACGCACCTTGTTACGCACAAAGCTCACGTACATATCCAATATGTCGTTATCAGCCGTTTCACCGTTTCGCCATACCCTTTCAATAAGAGAGGATGAGGGAACGCTTTTTCCGCCGTTTGTCATAAGCATTTCCATAATGGCAAATTCTCTGTTGGCAAGTACAAAGGCTGTGTCGTTGCCGGATAACTCAAAATTTGATTTATCAAGTTTTATACCGTTATATTCAAGCACTGTGGCTGTGTTTCTTTCACTTCTTCTTGTGAGTGCCCTCACTCTTGCAAGCAGTTCACCCATAACAAAAGGTTTTGTGAGGTAATCGTCCGCACCGCTGTCAAGCCCTGCAATTTTATCCTCGGATTCGGCTTTTGCCGTCAGCATTAAAACGGGTGTGTTGTTGCCCTCGCTGCGTATCATTTCAAGCACTTCAAGTCCGCTTTTGTAGGGCATCATAATATCGAGTATTATGAGGTCGTACGTATTTTTCGTTATTTTGTTGTAGGCTTCCAAACCGTCATAAACGGCATCAACCTCGTATTTGCTGTGTTCCAGTATGGTTACGAGAGGTCTTGAAAGCTCTCTTTCGTCCTCGGCAAGTAATAATTTCATTTATCGTCCCCCGCATTTTGTATTAAATCACGCATTGTTTGAAAATTGAGTTCCGTTGAGGCAAGCTCGTTTGCACAGCGCTTCAATTCATTTGATATATATTCGTATCTTGATATATCGTGCTTGTAGCGCAGTTGGTGTTCAAGGCTTGCCCAACAATCCATTATGACTGTGCGAATCTGTATTTCCGCATATATATTTTCCGTTTTGCTGCCTATGGTCACAGGTATCTGCAATTGAATGTGGTAGCTTCTGTAGCCCGAGGGCTTAGGATTTTTTATGTAGTCCTTTTCGGCAATTATCGTTATATCGGGCTGCTGCCTTATTGCTTCGGCAATGCGGTAAACATCGTCCGTAAAGGAACAAACCACCCTTATGCCTGCCGCATCGAATACCTTTGTCATGGCGTTTTCAACGGTGGGTTCAAAGCCCAGTTTTTTAAGCTTTTCAATCATACTTTGAGGTGATTTTATTCTGCCTTTGCAGTGCTCCACCGGGTCACGCATATTTTGCGCCGTTTTGTATTTTCGCATTATTTCTATGCGGGATATAAGCTCAATTTGCACACCCTCAAGCAAAACAAGGTTTTCCTTGTAAAAATCTTCTTTTGATATGTTAGTTTGCATATTATCCCTCCTTACATATAAGTATACAGGATTTTTGTCGATTTTTGCATTAAGATTTAATTATAATTTGTTAAAAAGGGAGTCGATATTTTCGACTCCCCCTGTAAAAGTTTTATTTTATAAATACCGTTGCCGTTTTTGAATCGGCATCATATTCAAGATAATCATCACTTATGCCAAAGGCATTGACCATTGCTCTAAGCGGAAGGAAAATTCTGCCGTCTTTTATTTCTGCCTTGCCTGCGATTTCAACGGTTTGACCGTCTATTGTATAGTGGTTTTCACCTGCTGTGATAGCAATTTCGCTGCCCTGTTCGAGGTTGAAAGTTGCCGTTTTGGTATCGGCATTGTATGAAACGCTGTCTATATCAAGTGCGTTAGCAAAGGCTCTTAAAGGAAGCATTGTATAGCCGTCCTTTGAAATATATGCACGCACATCCATATAAACGGGCGTATTGTTTACGTAATAGTTATCGCCGCCTGCCGTAAAGCTTACAACTCTTGTTTTTGTGTTCAAGTGAAAAGCTGTTGTGCTCTGCTGTGCCGCTTGTGTTGTTTCTTCCGTAGCGGTTTCTGTGGTTGCCTCTGTAGTTGTTTCCTTTGTTGAAGTTTCACTTACAGCCTCGGTTGTGCTTTCTGTGGTTGCCTCCGTAGTTGTGGTTGCAACCGTAGTTGTTTCCTTTATTGTTCTGTTGCTTGTTGTGGTTTCACTCGGCTTTGATGAAAGGATTTTTTCATTGTTTTTTGTGGTTGTCACCTCAACCTTTTCCTTTGTTGTTACCTCTGTTGTTTCGGCAACAACAGCATTTGCGAAAATAACCTTATCGGTTGAAGGGTTGAAAACAACACCGTCAAGTGAAACCGTAATATCGCCGCCGCTCACAATAAGGCAGTTGAGAGGTACAAAAAACTTCAAGTTATTAGGTACCTTTGTTCTGTCTATTGATACGGCAAGTGTGGTGTCGTTAAGCCTGCGGTAGGTAACGCCGTCGCTGTCCTGCGCATCGTCATCATCTGTTGTTACGGTTTGATAACCGCAATCGAATACACCGCTTGTCATGCTTTCGTCCCATATTGCACCGTCAAGAACGATATTGAATCTCTTTGATCCTACTGCCGTCAAATCCACGCTTACGGCAAGAAGAAGAGAAGTGTCGCTTTTCTTATCCGCATTGTACTTGAAAACGTCGCCTGTTGTGCACTCAACAGCATTTGGATGCAATGAACCGTTTACGGATGCCGCACCCAAAGCAAAGGCATTTTGTGAAAACATCATTATACTACTCAGCAATGCTGCTGATAAAACCAATTTTTTTAACATAATTAACCCTCCCGAAAATTATATTTAATCTGTTATTATTATACACAAATTTACTATTTAAGTCAACACTCGCAAAATGACTTAAATATTAATTTAAGGTTTCATTTATGTGACAAAATGCCCTTTATGCGGAAGTTGAAATTCCGCATAAAGGGCTGAATTACGAATTATATTGATTTGCAAAGTAATACACAATAGGAATGATATACTGTTATTATTTTATAAGGAAGCCGAAAAAGTCATAAAGTTTCTCAAGGTCATTTACATCACAGTATGTCAATATGGTACGCTTAAGTTCTTGCCTTTCATCGGGTTCAAGTGTTGCAATAAGTTTTTGAGCTTTGGAGATACCTGACTCAATATCGTAAGAGGTATTATCGCTGTATTCCAACATTTCATCCTCAACTATTGTAAGAATTTCTCGACTTATACCCTTTGTGTTTGGTATTGCAAGGTTTTCAAGGGCAAGTATTACATTTTCAAGACTATCCATTGCATTATCGTCAAGTACAATGTATGTTGCAGGAAATCTGTAATCCATATCAAGAGATTTCTGCAATATCAATGAAGCATTTGCAGCTGTAACAATGCTTTCTTTTGAGACAAGCATAGCACTTGGGTCAACATCTTTACGTCCTTTTGCCATATCGCTGTTGAGCGAATATTCAAGTGTAAGTGCCGCATCTGCCGCAGAAATGTTACCGTCAAGGTTTGCATCACCAAGCATTGCGTATGTCTGCATGGCAGGGCACATAGCTGTAAATAACGTCATTAGAATTAAAAACTTTTTCATAAAAAAATCCTCCTTGTTTGAGTTACTCGCCGTAGGCGTGTTCACCCATGAAAAGTATCTCTTTTGTTTTTTGTATGTAAAAGGCTTATAAGCCTTAAACTCAGATATTTATTCCTGCATATAATGTTGTATAGCAGTGTTCGTGAGTTGTTGATTATTATCTTTTGTATTATTTCAACACAACCGATTTTTCTCCCAATTTTGTTTTCAGTGTTTCAAGGAGTGTTTCATCGGCAGAATTTACTCTCAGGCTGCTGTTGCAAACGAGTTTTTTCTTTTCCTTTTCAAGGTATATTATAACCTTTGTTCTTCCCTTGAATTTGGTTAAAACTTCAACCACATCATCCGGAGTTATTTCGCTTTCCGTCGGTATTTTAAGCCAAAGTGTCTTGTTATCGTCGGCAAGTTCATCGCAGCTCATAGCCTGTTCGCATATCAGTTTTGAGCCTTGGTCCTCTGATATTGTGGTTCTTCCGCTTACTATTATAACGTTTTCTTCTTTCAATATATCACGATATTTTGCGAATGAATCGGGAAAGAATATTATTTCAAGCTGGCGGTATAAATCTTCAATGGTTACAAAAGCCATTTGTTGATTTTTCTTTGTGTATTTTACGGTCATGGCAACTATTATGCCACCGACTTCAACCCTCATTCCGTCCTTTAATTTATATGGGTCGGAAAAGTCCTCGGGATTGAAAGGAAAATCCTTTGTGGTATGGGTTATGTTTTTCTTTATTGTGTCCATATAGTCATTTAGAGGATGACCGCTTATATATATACCTATCAGCTCTTTTTCATAGCTCAGCTTTTCCTTGTTGGGGTATTCGGCAACATTCGGGAGTATATCTTTGTAGGTTTCCTCCTGTGATGCACCTGCCATATCAAAAAGGCTCATCTGCCCTTGCAGGGTGTTGCGTCTTTGGTGCACAGCACCGTCATATATGCCTTTGTAGGCTTGCATATACTGTGCACGTTTGCCTCCGAGTGAGTCGAAAGCACCTGCAAGAATAAGGCTTTCAATGCACCTTGAATTGAGGTCGGCATTGAGCCTGCTTATAAACTGAGTAAGGCTTATATACTTTCCTTTTCTTTCTCTTTCGGCAACAAGTGCTTCTATATTGCCTGCACCGACACTCTTTATTGCGGAAAGGGCATAGCGTATGCAGCCGTTTGAAACGGAAAATCTGCCGTAACCCTCGTTCACATCGGGTGGGAGAGTTTTTATGCCCATCGATTTGCAATCTTCTATATATTCGGCAATTTTATCGGTTCTGTCCATAACGCTTGTCATGAGCGAAGCCATAAATTCAACGGGGTAATGTGCTTTAAGCCAAGCCGTTTGATAGGCAACAACCGCATAGGCGGCGGCATGGGATTTGTTGAATGCGTATTTTGCAAAGTCTGTCATTTCATCGAAAATTTTGTTTGCAATATCCGCATCAATACCGTTTTTGACACAACCGGGCACGCCGTCCGTACCGTTTATGAAGCTTTCACGCTCCTTTGCCATAACGTCTGTTTTCTTTTTACTCATAGCACGGCGAACCATATCACTTCTGCCGAGGGAATATCCCGCAAGCTCCTGCACTATCTGCATAACCTGTTCCTGATATACTATACAGCCGTAGGTTGTTTTGAGTATAGGTTCAAGGCGAGGGTGGGTGTAGGTTATATTTTCGGGATTTCTCTTGCCCTCTATATATTTAGGTATAAAGTCCATGGGACCGGGGCGATAAAGGGATATACCCGCTATGATATCTTCAATGCTGCCGGGTTGAAGTTCTTTCATGAAAGAACGCATACCGGGGCTTTCAAGCTGGAACACACCCAGTGTTTTGCCGCTTGATATGAGCTTGAAAACGGCTTCATCATCATAAGGTATTGTGTTGCCGTCAAATTTTTTGCCGTGTAATCTTTCTATTTCCTTAAAGGTATCTTGTATAACGGTGAGGGTTCTAAGACCCAAAAAGTCCATTTTGAGCAGTCCCAGTTCCTCACAAGTTGTCATTATATACTGTGTGGATATTGCACCGTCCTTTGTGTTGAGGTTGAGCGGTACATATTCCATAACAGGTCTGTCGGATATTATAACACCTGCGGCGTGAGTTGAGGTATGGCGTGGCAAACCCTCCAGTTTGGTTGCCATATCAATGAGTTTTTTTACCCTCTCATCGTCGTTGTATGCCTTTTTGAGCATAGGGTTCATACCAAGTGCTTTTTGTATTGTCATTTTAAGTTCCATTGGAACCATTTTTGCTATTTTGTCAACATCGGTGTAGGGCATATCAAGGGCACGCCCCACGTCACGTATGGCATTTCTTGCCGCCATAGTACCGAAGGTTACAATCTGCGCCACCTGTTCCTCACCGTATTTACGCTTAACATAGTCTATAACTTCCTGTCGTCTTTCATAACAGAAGTCTATATCTATATCGGGCATACTTACTCTTTCGGGGTTGAGGAAACGTTCAAAAATCAAATCGTATTCTATGGGGTCGATATCCGTTATGTGCA
>CAZUXS010000009.1:0-29891 GCA_964624605.1 uncultured Lachnospiraceae bacterium
TTCTTAAGGCAGAAGGCGGTCAGATGTTTATGTGTGCCGACCACGGTAACTGCGACCAGATGATTGATCCCGAAACAGGTAAACCGTTCACTGCACACACAACAAATCCCGTACCTTTCGTAATTGTAAACTGCGATAAGGCTAAGGGTATCGAAGAGGGCGGAAAGCTTTGTGATATTGCTCCTACTCTTCTTGATATGATGGGTCTTGAACAGCCAAAAGAAATGACAGGTCATTCACTTTTGATTAAATAATTTAACTTATTTGGTTAAATAATTTTGTTTATATTCGGATATAATATCTTGTGGGTATTATATCCGTTTTTAAATTTAAGGAGGTAATTTATGAAGGGTTATTATGAAATAACGGATGTTTTTGCAAGAGAAGTGTTGGATTCAAGAGCTAATCCAACGGTTGAGGTAGAAGTTGTGGCAGAGGAGAGATATATAGGCAGGGCAATTGTTCCCTCCGGTGCTTCAACGGGTAAATTCGAGGCTGTGGAGCTTAGGGACAATGATGAAAGATACTGCGGAAAAGGTGTGCAGACGGCTGTAAATAACGTAAATGACATCATAGCCGATGAAATAATCGGTATGAACGTTCTTGACCAAGCGGCTGTTGATAAAAAACTTATTGAACTGGACGGCACTCCAAACAAGGCAAAGTTTGGTGCAAATGCAATTTTGGGTGTATCAATGGCTGTTGCAAGAGCGGCGGCGGAAGCACTTAGTCTGCCGTTGTATCAATATTTGGGTGGCTTTAACGCAAAAACTCTGCCCGTGCCTATGATGAATATTATGAACGGTGGCAAGCACGCAGATAATACTGTTGATTTGCAAGAATTTATGATTATGCCCATCGGTGCAAAGAGCTTCAAAGAGGGTTTAAGAATGTGTTGTGAAATTTACCACACACTTAAGTCCGTTTTAAAGGGAAAAAATCTTGCAACCTCCGTAGGTGATGAGGGTGGCTTTGCACCGAACCTTGCTACGGCAGATGATGTGATTGATAATATTATCGAAGCCGTGGAAAAGGCGGGTTATAAGGCGGGAGAAGATATAAAAATTGCTATGGATGCGGCATCTTCCGAACTTTACAAAGACGATGGTCTTTATCACTTTGAGGGTGAAACAAGGGCAAAGGGTGCGAATGAGGAGATAACAAGAACGTCAAGTGAAATGGTGGATTACTATGCCGCCTTGTGCGATAAGTACCCCATAATTTCAATAGAGGACGGACTTGCGGAAGAGGATTGGGAAGGCTGGAAAATGCTCACAGAAAGGCTTGGAAACAGAGTTCAGCTTGTGGGCGATGATCTTTTTGTAACCAATACGGAAAGACTTGAAAAGGGCATTGAACTCGGAGTTGCAAATTCAATATTGATAAAGGTAAATCAAATAGGTACACTTACGGAAACTTTTGATGCAATAAGCCTTGCAAACAAAAACAATATGACGGCTGTGGTTTCACATCGTTCGGGTGAAACTGAGGATACAACAATTGCGGATATAGTTGTTGCGGTAAATGCGGGACAAATAAAAACGGGTGCACCTGCAAGAACCGACAGAACGGCAAAATATAACAGGCTTTTGCGTATTGAAGAAGAACTTGACAGCGTGGGTGTTTATCCGACAAATAATTGCTTTTTTAATTTACACAAAAAATAAACAAAGATAAATAAAATAAGTAGCACGGTTAAATCTTTCGGTCACTGTTTCGGTTGGCTGAAAGATTTATTTGTTTTATATATATTTTTTACCTGCAAAAAAACCTCAATACAGATATTTTTACCAATAGGAATTAAATATAAGTAAATTTTCTGAAATATTTTTGAATAAATTGTGAAAAATAATTGAAATATATCAAATTTAATGGTATAATATTAACAGTAGTGCCAGTCATGGAAATTTTGTTTTCGTGATTTTATAAAATATGAAACGGAGTGTGGTTAGATGGTTTGTAAAAATTGTGGTAAGGAGTTTGAATTTTTAAGTGAAAATGATTCCACAAAGTGTCCTTTTTGCGGAACTGTTCACGAGATTAAAAAATTCAATGACGAAGAAAGTTTTGAAGAAGCGTTAAGATATATTTTTGAAACCTTCGGTGCGGAACAGTTTGATAATGGCAACACTCTTTTAAGTAATTTTGAAAGGGTTGCACCCGAATTGACAAGATATCAAAGATTGCTTGATATCGTTGTGAAATCGGGCATAAGAGATAATTTTGCAAAAGCCGACAGCTCAAGTGCGTATGCTGTTGTTGAAGACAGTATAAAGATACTTGAAGATGATTATTTCCTTGCAAGAAAGGTAGCTGCAAAGCTTGCCGAAGCACTTGCATACGCACACGGTTTTGATTTGAATGATGAAAACAAGGTTGACCTTGCGGCAAAGGGCGCTATCAGCACGCTCATACTTTCCGCAGGCGGAATAGATGATGTGTGTGAGGCTATGAAATTTGCCAAGAAGAGAGAGGTTCCCCTCATACATATCGGTGATGTGATTGACAAGGCATTGTCAAAACTTATGTATCAGGCAACCGATATCGATGAGCTTTTTTCAATAAAAGGTGATATTGAGGCTCATGCCGATGAAATGTTTGCCGATGGCAATGTCAGTCCGTTTTTGAACCACCTTTTCGGTGAGGTACTCAAAAGATTCATTGATGAACTCAACACTCTGGATGAAATTTTTGAGGCAACCGAAAAATTAAAGGCACACGATTTACTTGAAAACTACAGCTCATCTTTTTCACAAAAATTCGAAAGCGTGATTTCATCCGTGAGTGATATAGATTCTCTGCTTGATGTCACAAACAGAATGAGTGAAAACGGTATAAATGTTGATGATTACACTTCATCCGTCAATGCCAAACTCGGTGAGATTATATCCGATATAGATACTGTTGATGACCTTCTCGTGCTCACAAACAGGCTTAAGGAAAACAACATTTCATTATCCGATATTGAACCCGTGCTTTCAGCAAAGATAAAAAATATTATATCCACAATAAACGATATCGATGCACTTTTTGAGGCTTATGATAACCTTAAAGCGAATGATATCGATTCTTCGATATATGGTGCACTGTTCAGTGAAAAGCTGAAGAGGTTTGTTGTGAGAGCTTCAAATATAACCGAACTCAATAATATAACGGCGCAGATAACGGAGCACGGCATAGAATTTGATTTTTCAACGGAGCTTGTATCCGTATTGCATAACTGCATAAATAATGTTGCATATTCAGATGACCTTATCAATATTGCCGATTATGCCAGAAATGCAGGTGTATACGATGATATTCAAGGTTCTATAATTGATTTTTTGGGCAATCAGATTACTGCAACGGACAGTATTGATTCTTTGAGAACTCTTCTTGAATATGTGGATGAAAATTCACTTTGCAGTATAGACGTATCACTTGTTGTGAAGTCACTCGAAAAATTTGTTGCTTCAGCAAGTAATATAGATGAGATTTTTGATATTATCCGTCTTGCTTCCGATTACGAATGTGCGGATATGCTTGAAGAATCCGTGAGTGAGGCTGTAATAGGCTTTGTTGCGGATGCCGATGATATTGTGGTGCTGAATGATATCTATAATCAGGTTATCGAACTCGGTATGAATGACAATGTTAAAAATGTTGTCATAAACAAGCTCACAAAAATGCTTGACCGCATAGATACAATAAAAGACCTTTCATTGCTGCTTAATTTTATGAGTGATAACGATATCAGCAATGAGGTTTACGTAAGTGCAACAATAAGAAAGTTCCTCAATAATTGTACGGATGAGAACGGACTTGCGGAGGTAATCAACTTCGCATACAAGAATAATATTTTTGAGTCAATACAGACCGATGCTTCAAGAGTTGCGGGCAAGCTCATTTCAAAGTCCAGAAATATAGATGAGATAAAGAGTTATCTTGTGTTTGTCGAAAACAATAACCTCAACTATAACTTTGACCTTGCCGTTAAGGCTGCGCTCAACAATATGGTTGATGCGGCACAGACAATTGATGATATAAAGGTTATAAATGACTACATAAAAGAAGAAGGTTGGTTTGAGGGTCTTATTATAAATATTAAGAATAAGACATACGATGCCTTTGCCGAAGCTGATATGACAGGCGATGTTCAGGGACTTTTGGACAGTATGTCAAAGATTATAGACGATGGCAAATATAAGCTCATAAGAGAAAGTATTGTTTCGGTCAAGATTATAAATGCTGTAAAGCGTATGATTGATGAAGCCGAAAAGGCAGGCAACAGTATGCTTGTGGATGAGATAAACAATTTTGCATTTGAGAATAACATCAATATCAACGGCGAACAGGAATTCAGCACACCTGTTGATTATGATGTAAATGCGGAACTCGGTAATATGTATTACAACAATACACCGGAGGATGTTTGCTCATTTATAACAGACCTTCAAAGTCTTAAGGCACTCAATAACTATTTCTCAGGCAATGATATATCACTTGATAATGAGGACGTGAGAGAAACTCTCGGAAACAAGCTTAAAGAATTCCTTTCACAGGCTGCCGATATATTTGATGTTGAGGCTGTTAAGGAATTCGTTGTAAGGCATTGTCAGGGTTGCGGATATGAGGAACTTGTAAGAGAAGAAATGTGCAGACTTCTTTCACAGTCAAAGCACGTTGCAAACTTCCTTGAACTTGTTACCGAATTGAGAACGGCTAACAAGGAATTTGACTTTGAAGAAGAAATCAGAAGTGCCGTAAACGGATTTTTGGAAAGATCCTCCGGCATTGATGATATGCTCAGCATAATAAATGAAATGAGTGGCAGAGATATCGTCATAGACCTTGAAAAAGAGGGCAAGGCGGCTGTTATAAAGCTCATTGCGAACACGGATGATATAAGCACACTCGGATTTATAATGAAAGCTGTCAGAAACTTCACATATTTTGAAGATTTGACGGATATTGAAGATGCAGCAAAGCAGAGAATATGCAGATTCATATTAAGAACAGGCAATATAAAGGGCATAATCGAGATTATAAACATAGCAAAATCCAAGGGTCTTGAATATGACTACAGCAATGATATAAGCACATATATTTCAAAGATACTTTCAGGTACGGTTGATATGGATGGACTTATAACAAACCTCGGTATTGTAAAGACAAATCATCTTTGCAAAAATCCCGAAAAACTTGCTGTTGATGCCGTTACAGCTTTTATCGGCAGAACGGAAACTATAGAATCACTCGTTGCCATACTTAAAAAGTCAAGAGATAACAAGATTGATGTTGATGATGCAGCTCAGGCACATCTCAAAGATTTGCTTAATAAGTGTGTTTCACTTGATGAGGTTGATACGCTTGTTAAGGATGCCGAAAAGAATAAGCTCAATGTAAGAAATCAAGATTTCTTCACAGATAAGCTTCGTGACTTTGCGGATGAGGCAAAGGATTTAAGTGAACTTAATACACTTAAAAAGTATATAAGGCTTACAAATGACTTTGAGGGCAAGGCGGAAACAACTGCAGTAGTCAATAATAAGATAGTAAATCTTACAACATCCGTAAATCCTGTTGCACTTGACAGTATATATTCATTGTTGAAAGAGGATAGGGATTTCCCAAATCTCAACGATATGCTTTCAAACGGCATCAAGAATTATTACAACAGACTTTGTGTTGTAAACAGTGAAGATGATGTTGTAAGAGTTATAGATAAGCTCAGAAAGGATGTTTCAACATACGAAAAGAAGATTGAGCTTTTCAACAATGGTGTTAAAGACGATAAATACGGCATATATGTTACAATTGCAAATATATGTAACACAAAGATATATGAGCTTAACAATATGACAGCAGACAGCTTCAATTCCACATCAGAGGCTGTTGTGGAAACACCTGTTGTTGCACCTGTGGCAGAGCCTGTTGCATCAAGTGAAAGTGTACAGACACAAACCCAAGAACCTGTGGTTGAACAGTCTGTCACACCCGAACCTGTGCCCGTCAATATTGAGGAGGCGAAAACACCCGAACCCGTTCAAGAACCGGTTCAGGCAACACAAACCACATTTGATATACCGGATGTTGTTGCGGATGAGGAGGAAGAACCTACCGATCCCGTTGGAAAGATATACTATGAAGTTTCAAAATGGGATATAACAAAGGAAAACAATGTCGGCAATGCGGCAAGCAGGGTAGAGTCCATACTCAGAAAGATAAACGATATTGTTGATTCTTCATCAAAGGGTGGCAAGAAAAAGGGCAAGAAAGACGGCGACAATGCGGATATTGCACCTGCTGTTGATTTGCTTGCACAAAAGCTTTGGAATTTGATAAATATACCGAAATATCATATTGATTTTGATGATTATGTAGGTACAAAGAACTATATACAGGAGCAAATCGGAATGATAGATGCTTTGAAGTGTTGCAAGGCAGAAGAATTTAATAAGCTTAAAAAGTTTATTGTTGATGCAACCGTACTTTCCGAAGTGAAGCTTAACTTCAAAAAGAAGAGAAGAGAATTTAAGGAATATCAAAATTATTACGAGCAAAATAAGAATAATGAAGATGCTTTCCTTACAATCAGTATGTATGAGGCATTCACAAAGGATGAGGCTGTCAGAGATGCACTTTATACATCCGGTGGCAGCGGAAGTATGAGCTTTGATGCCTTACTTAAGGGCTTTGGCAGGAAAAAAGTTTGATTGTTCTTTTTTATGAAAAAAGAACCAAAAACATTGGGTGGTTCGCATTTTGCGAAGCAAAACTGCGAATCCCTACGGGATTTCAAAATTACTTTGTAATTTTGAAACTAGATTCGCCCCAAACCCCTAACGGGCAGGGGCGTTGTACTGCATCGACTCACCTATGTAAGATGCGGGTTGCCCCTGCACCCACCCGTTTGGGTGTGGTTTGAGTAAGCGATATGTTCTTTTGTAATAATTATGCTGTTTCTTGTCAAAAATAAACTATTTGTTGTGACATAGCCAATAATAAAAACACTGCAAACCGTGAATGATTTGCAGTGTTTTGCTTTTTATAAATATTAAAATGTATCAGTTCTTGAAGCTGTGGATAGGTGCAGGTATTCTGCCGCCTCTGTTTACGAAATCCGCACAGCTGAATTGGTTTACGGGCATAATAGGTGCATAGCCCAAAAGACCGCCAAACTCAACCACTTCACCGACTTTCTTGCCGATTACGGGGATAAGTCTTACTGCTGTTGTCTTTTGATTTACCATACCGATTGCCATTTCATCGGCGATAATGCCTGAAATCGTTTCGGGAGATGTGTCACCCGGTATAGCTATCATATCAAGACCAACTGAGCAAACACAGGTCATAGCTTCAAGCTTTTCAAGTGTTAAAGCACCTGCATTCACTGCATCAATCATACCTTGATCTTCACTTACCGGAATGAAAGCACCGCTGAGACCGCCAACGCAAGTTGAAGCCATTATGCCGCCTTTTTTAACATTGTCATTGAGGAGGGCAAGTGCGGCTGTTGTGCCTGGTGCACCTGCGTGTTCAAGACCCATTTCGTGGAAAATTTCCGCAATACTGTCACCGATTGCAGGGGTAGGGGCAAGTGAAAGGTCGATAATACCGAAAGGCGTATTAAGTCTTTTTGATGCCTCGTTTGCAACAAGCTGACCTACTCTTGTTATTTTAAATGCTGTTTTCTTTACAGTTTCGCAGAGTGTTTCAAAGTCTGCACCTCTTACGCTTTCAAGTGCTCTTTTTACAACACCCGGACCGCTGACGCCTACATTTATTACGGTATCCTTTTCGCCTACACCGTGGAAAGCACCTGCCATAAATGGGTTGTCCTCAACCGCATTGCAAAATACAACGAACTTTGCGCAGGCGATAGAACCTTGGTCCTTTGTGAGTTCTGCCATTTCCTTTATTGTATGACCCATTTTCTTAACGGCGTTCATATTGATACCGTTTTTTGTTGAGCCTACATTTATTGATGAACATACTCTCTCTGTCACGCTGAGTGCTTCGGGAATACTTGCAACCATAGCTGCATCGGCATGTGTGCAACCCTTTTGAAGGAGTGCTGAATAACCGCCTATAAAGTTTACACCTGTTTCGTGAGCAGCTTTATCAAGTGCTTTTGCAAGCTCCACATAATCGGATGACTTGCCGCAACTTGCACCCACAAGGCTGATAGGTGTAACGGAAATTCTCTTATTTACGATAGGCACACCAAATTCTTTGCCTATTTCGTTACCTGTTTGAACAAGCTTTTCAGCTTTTTTTGTTATCTTATCATATACTTTGGTCTTACATTTTTCAATATCCGAATCAACACAATCCAAAAGGTTTATACCCATTGTGATTGTACGCACATCAAAATTAGCCTCTTGTATCATTCTGTTTGTTTCTATAGCTTCACTGTGAGAAATCATAATTTATATCCTCCTTGTAACCGAGTTAAATTCTGTGCATTGTATCAAAAATATCTTCACGCTGAAGCTTGATATCAACACCTATTTCTTCACCCAGCTTTTTAAGCTCGTCAACAGTCTGCTCAAACTTATGTATGTTGCAAGTAAGCTCAACAATCATCATCATGTTGAAGTAGCCACTTACAATTGTCTGTGAAATATCAAGTATGTTTATGTTTTCATTTGCGAGATATGTACAAACCTTTGCAATTATACCAACTCTGTCTTTACCAATAACTGTGATTACACCTTTCATTCTAAAACCTCCCGATGTTTTTTATGTATTAAAGGAACAGAAATCCCTTAAAACATAAGTTGTAAGTTTTCAATATGCTTTATTGTAACACAAAAATAGTTAGATATCAACATATTTATTAAAAATAGTGTCGAAGTTATTAATTCGAATTTAATATATAACAAAATAAATATTTGTAAAATAGGACAATCTATGTTATAATATACTCCACATTTTAGGATAGGAGGAAGAATTTTGAGAGGAAAGTTTTCCGGAAAATTCGGTTATATTATGACTGTTGCCGCATCGGCAGTCGGTTTGGGAAACATTTGGAGGTTTCCTTATCTTGCGGCGAAATACGGCGGTGGTATATTTTTGCTTGTGTATATCATAGCTTGTTTGACATTCGGTTTCACTATGGTTATTGCGGAAACGGCTATAGGACGAAAAACAGGCACAAGTGCAATCAATGCTTATAGAAACGTCAACAAAAAATGCAGTTTGATTGGTGTTTTGGCGGCGATAGTGCCTGCACTTATTGCACCTTATTATTGCGTGATAGGCGGGTGGGTAATTAAATATGCGTTTATGTTTATAACGGGGCACGTTGAAGAAACAGCAGCAGACGGATATTTCGGTGAGTTTGTCGGCTCTACCGTTTCACCGATTGTATTCTTTTTTATATTTGCTTTTTTTGTGCTTTTGGTTGTTAAACTCGGAGTGGAAAAGGGCGTTGAAAAATCAAGCAAAATTTGTATGCCTGTGCTGCTCGTGCTTTCGGTTGTGGTTGCAATTTATTCTTTGACATTGCCAAATGCGCTTGAGGGTGCAAAATATTATCTTTTGCCCGATGTATCACAGTTCAGTGTTATGACATTTTGCACGGCTGTTGGGCAGATGTTCTATTCTTTGTCGGTTGCAATGGGTATACTCATCACCTACGGTTCATATATGTCTAAGGATATAGATATGGAAAAATCCGTAAAGCAGATTGAAATTTTTGACTTGGGTATTGCAATCATAGCAGGTTTTATGATTATACCTGCGGTATTTTCATTTTCACAGGGTGACTTGTCAATGCTTAAAGCAGGCCCTTCGCTTATGTTTATAATTCTTCCGAAAGTGTTTGCGTCAATGCCTTTCGGTAGGGTGATTGGTAGTGTGTTCTTTGTGCTTGTTATATTTGCGGCGCTTACATCTGCCATATCAATTGCGGAAGCTGTTACTTCAAATATTATGGATACGTTCGGTTTTTCAAGAAAAAAGGCACTTATAGGTACTACGGCAATAATTGTGATTTTGGGTATACCCGTGTCACTCGGTTTCGGTGTGCTTGATTTCATTGCGCCTCTCGGTATGGATTTGCTGACATTCTTTGATTTCTTGACAGGTTCATTACTTATGCCGCTTACAGCACTTTTAAGCTGCTTGTTCATAGGCTACGTTGTAGGCACAAAGTTTGTATCAGATGAAGTAAAAATTTCTTCTGAATTTAAAAGAGAAAAAATGTTTAATGTTATGATTAAGTATATTGCACCTCTGCTTTTGGTGATTATACTTGTGTCATATACACTTGATGCGTTTGGTATTATAAGTATGTAAATATATAAATATATAAGTATAGAGATATATAAATACTTAAGTATATATGTATAAATATATAGCATTGAAAAACACCGCCGTTTATTTGCACGGCGGTGTTTATTTTGCATTTATAAACCGAATAAGTAATTTTCACTATTATAGTGTTTGATTTTTCACTTGATTTCAAAATTGCATTTTCGATTTTATTTGGTTCCAAGTAATCTTTCTATTTCCTCGTCGGTCAATCCGAGTCCTTGCATATGATGACGTATTCTTTCTCTTTCGAGATTTTCTCCATCCCTTTTTGCACTATTCAACAAAGTGGCTTCATCGTGGAGCATTTTTTCACGATGTCTTGCCATTTCTCTTATTTTTGTATCTTCGCTCATATCCAAAAGGACGTTAACAGCCTTATCCATTGTGGGAACATTTGCCTCTGTAATCATATCAAAATCCTCCTCACTATCCGCATTTATAAACTGCATCCACAATTCTTTGCGGTTATTTGGGTTGATTTTTTTACTCACTTTTTTCAATTCAAAAAAGTGAATACTGAATTTGTCGGAGAAAATTTCGTTTGTACCTTTAATTGATGTCACAATTTCGGTGTGATAATTATCTCCTTCAAACATATTAAAATCAATTATATTTATGGCGATGGCTTGTTTTAAATCTTCGTAGCCGTCACCGCTTTTAAGTTCGGAAGTATAGAGTTTAGCCCAATAAAACAGAGTTCTGTCTCTGAAACTGTTATCGAAACTGATTTGTATTTCAACATTTACCAATTTTGTTTTCAATTTTAGGTTTAAATCCAATCTGCTGAATTTTCCGCTCATATTTTCGGGCGGCATTTCGGGGTTGGTTATGACTATATCCTCAATATCATTCAAGGGTATATCAAGGATATCAGAAAGAAACTCCCTAAGAAGATCCAAATTTTCAACAAAAAGTTTTTTGAATACAACATCAATTTTAGCCGAAATAATTTTACGTGACATAGACACACCTCCGTAAACTTTCTTCCTATGTATATTTTATCATATAATATCTATGATTTCAATAGTAATATTTAAATATTATTTTTCGTTGAAAGCCTTACAAAAATCGTCGATTTTATCGTATGGCAGTGGTTGTGAGTAGCAATAGCCCTGTGTGTAGGCTATGTTAAGCTCAATAATCTTTTTCTGAATAGCCATATTTTCAACATACTCTGCAATCAAGTCAACTTTTAACCTGCTGGCAAGGTAGCATACTGTGAGCATAATTGATTTATAGCTGTCATCACTCATAAAATTACGTGTTATTTCTCCGTCGATTTTGATGAAATCGGGGGCGATTTTGGCTATTTCTATGAGATTGGAATAGCCTGCACCAAAGTCATCAATGGCAATTTTCACGCCGAAATCACGCACATTTTTGATAAAAGTCATAAGCATATCAAAATCCTTGAATTCATCGGATTCCACAATTTCGAATATAAAATGCTCGGGATGCTTAAGCTCTCTCAAACGGTTAAGAATGAGCAGTTTTATTTCTTTTGACTCAATATCCGTTGCGGTAAGGTTGATTGAAACCATATCGTCTCTGTCATCAAAGAGGTCGAACACCTTTGTTATCATCATTTTTGACAGTTGAAGATATATTCTGTATTCCTTGGCTATGCCCATAAACTGACCCGGATAGTATATCGTGCCCTTGCCGTCGGCAATACGCATAAGGGATTCAAACTTACGTATTTCCCCTGTTCTGTTGTTATAGATAGGGTGGAAATACGGTATAACTCTATCCTCGTGAATAGCTTCATTTATTATATTTATCCAGTGCATTGAGTGATTTATGTCATCGTCAATGCCGTTATTGCTTTGATAAACCATAAAACGCTCGCCGTTTTGTGCCGCATAGGAAAGTGTCATACTTGCTTTTTCAAGCATTCTGCCACGTTCGAGAACAACCGCAAAATGATTTATGCAGGGTATGTTCAAATCACAGGTGTTAAAGTTGCCGTAGTTTATAAAAAGCTCCTGTGTTTTCGCAAGAAATTCTTCCTTTGAAAGGGCAGGCTTTGCCACGATAATAAACGCATGGCTGTCATATTGATAGTAGTGCACCAAATCGTTATTTGCATCGTTAAGGAGAGTACGCATATTTGCTATGTTTTCTCTCTGTATTTTTTCATATATTTTATGACCGAAATGGCTTTTGAGCATTTCACCTTTTTCAATAGATATCATACAAAGTTTATCATATATGCCGCTTTCGTTGTCATACATAAATTTTGTGGAATTTTCAATACCCGTACTTTTATCCACAAAAAGCTTTTTGTTTACAAGCTCATTTTGTTGCATTACAAGTTGTGCAAGCTGTTTGTTGCGCTTGTACATATATTCTCCCTGTCTTTTGAGAACGTAGTTATGCAAATCTTTTCTGTCATCGTCTATAGTCATCATTTTTTCAAATGCAGAATTATCGATTTCAAGCTTAGCCTCGTTTTCGGCAAGTGCAAGCAGGGAACAACTTCCGTTGAAATATTCGTTGTGGTCAAATATATTACCCAGCTCGCCAAAGGTGAAAGCACCGCTCATATCGGTATTGACATAAGGCGTAAGTTCCCATTCGGAACAGTTGTGCATAGCTTCACGCTTTAAAAAGCAGGAATATGCAAAAATGGACTCAACATTTTCAAGTTCCATCTGTCTGCATATTTTTCTGCATTGAAGAGCACTGCTGCGAGGGTTCAAATAACTTATGCGGAAAACGGTGCCCTCACTTATGCGGCTGCCGTAAGCACGTATTTTATTTTCCTCTTTTGAATAGCAAACACAACGGCTTGCACCGTGATGCCCCTCAAGCACGAGAGGGAAGTTTACAATAAGAGAATTGATATCTTCTTCGTCACTATACACATTTTGTTCACTTATGCCGAAAAGCTCGTTGAACCAATCAACGGCATTAACGCCGTCAATCTCCTGCCACTCGTCTTCTGTGGTTTTGGTGAGCTTATGCACATCTCCTATAGGGTCGTGACCTATCATAACATTGCTGTATGTTTGGAGTTCATCGCCTGAAAGTGCACCAACAAGCAATGATTTTTCATACACTCCGTTTTGGTCAAATACGAAAGGTGGTTCATTTGTGCCCGGTACTTCTGCGGCAATACCGCCTATAAGCTTTACCTCGGGTGCAATGTTGTTGAATTTTTCAACGTAAAAATGTGCCTCGGGGTAATAATCGGAGCAGAATGTAAAATGCACAACAGTATTTTTTTTGCAAAGAGATGAGCAGACCTCCGCAGAAAGTATGGCGGCGGTTTTATCCACAAATGAAAACGGTTTAACTTCCACAATACTGTTTTCAAAAACCGAAATTGAAATCAGGCAACATTTATCCACAACACGGCTGTTGTATATAATTGCGTAAACACTCATACCCATCACAGAAGCGGAGGGCAGTAAGGATGAAACTTCCTTTGCTATGTTTACGGAAGTGCTTTTGTTGTGGCAGTCGGTATGTATACGCACAAGTATTTGCTTGCCGTCCGTAATATTATTTTCTTTTATAAAATTTTTTAAAGTATTAAAATCGGAATAAAGATGATTATAGGTCCGCATTCTATGACCTCCCGTGTTAAATTTTTATACTAAAATAAACTACATACATTATAACATATAATTCCGATAAGTTCAATAATAAAATATCTTTTTTTAATATAAATTTTGTGCTATTTTGTGGTTAAAAAAATGAATACCGAGATATTACAAAAAAATTATAAAAAACGACTTAGATATAGGAAAAACAATTGTTAATTTTGTCGAGGTGAGGGCGAATTCTTTTCGAATTACGAAAAAAGATGTATATAAAAAAGCCGAGAGAGTTTATTTAACAACGCCCTCGACTTTAAATTTTTATTTTCCGAAGAAAAGTGCGGATATCAATATTTTAAGACCTATGCATATAAGCACCGCACCGCCGACTCTCTCGGCATAAGTCTGGAAGAGTGAGCCTATCTTCTTGCCGACAACAACGCCCGCAAATGATATTACGAATGCAACAACACCTATTATAATTGAACAGACCCAAATATTAAGGCTTAAGTCAAGTGCCGGTGAAATGCCCTCCATTGCAAATGTAACACCTACTGCAAGTGCATCGATGCTTGTTGCAATAGCAAGCAATGTAAGGTTTTTAACAGACATAATTTCTTTTTCGCTCTTCACTATGGAATTACCCTCGTCATCCGTTTCAAAGGATTCGTGTATCATATTTCCGCCGATGAAAAGCAAGAGTATGAAAGCAACCCAGTGATCAAAAGCTTCTATATAGTTGCTGAAAAGGCTTGCTCCCCAGTAGCCTATGACGGGCATAAAAAACTGGAAAAGTCCGAAAAAAGCACCGTGTGCAACAGCGTGCTTCATTTTTATTTTTTGCAGCATAAGTCCGTTTGAAACTGAAACGGCAAGTGCATCCATGGCAAGACTGACAGCAATCAAAAATATTTCAAGTAAATTCATAACCAACCTCCTTGGTAATTTATAGACAAAAAATATTCTACCATTTGAGTATAAATATGTCAAGATGTTTTATTTAACAAAATAGATTAAAAATGCACAAAAAAAGGCTGTCGCAGTGCAACAGCCTTATAAAATTTATTTTATGTATCCCGTTATGTTATTTTTCTTCATCCACTCAAGTTTTGATTCCATAAGTTCCTTGATAACGGAATTTTCCTTTCCGAAGCTTTCTTTCAGAATTCTTCTTGTTTCGTAAAGATCATTGTAAGTGAGGTAGGGGTAATCCGCCATAACATTTGAATTGCCATCATAATGAAGAGCATAGTTAAGATTACCGTCACTCAATATCCAATCATCCTTTGTGTCCTCAATACCAAGCAACATCCTGTCGGCAAGTTCCCTGTATTTTTCATAACCTGTCAGGTCAAACAGATGATATAAAAAGTTGAGCTCCGCAAGCTGATGATTGAGGGAACAATGTGTGCCTTTATGTTCACCATCCTGTGAATAATCCTGCACAAGCCAACCGCCGCTATCTGTCACATAATGATTTGATGTGGCGTGAGATATAAAGTATTCACCGTATTTTTTTAGCGCGTTTATAAAAATCGGATTTTTATAGTGACTATATGCATAAATGAGATTTTCACCGAAATCGGTATTGAATCGTGTGTCGTAGAAACCACCGTCTATTCCAAAATCACGATAAAGCCAATCACACTGCGGACCGGTTTGCCAATATCCGTTGTCATTTTGATTGAGCGCACAGATATATGTGAAAGCATAGCCGAGTTCACTTGCTGCGGGGAAACTGCCGTATCTCACAAGTGAAGCGCCGACATAATTGCTTGTGTGCCTGTAAAATGTGTTATTGCCGTAATAGGGTTTATAGTTTGTAGGCTCTTTATAATAATAGCCGTCGTATGAAAATCTTTCCTTTGTTGTGAGATCAATTCTCATAAGATTTGTATGACTTTGGTTATTCCAATGCAATAACTCCGATGGAGATTTAAGCATCCAAACCTCACCGAACAAATCCTTGTTTTGGGTGAAAGTGTAAAGTATTTTGTAATAACCGTCATCCGTTTTTTCTATTTTAATAGGTAGTTCATATTGATCGTAATTGTGAAGCGTGTTGCTCTGAACTATGTTGGAATACATAGCGGGAGCACTTATTATAAGATGATACTTATCCGTATCAATGTAAAGGAGCTTCTTAGGCAGGCTTGAAACATCGCTTGTTTTGTGCCATGTGCTTGAATCAACATCATAATAATGAACAGTGATTGTGTTGCCGGGAATTTTAAAACCGTTGGTTATCGTTGAATTGTCCGTGCCTTTAAAGGTATAGCGAAACATATCGAACACATCGCCGTTTTCAAAATTAAACGTCTTTTTTTCCGCATAGTAGTTGTCACTCTCACTCAGCTTTGAAATACCGTAATCGGGATTTGTATAAACGCTGTTGGTGCTGATCATGGATTTCACTATTGTATCTATATCAACAACATCCGTGTCTGTGGCAAGTGCCGTGCTGAGAGTGCTGCTTGTGAAAATAAAACACGCCGTTATTAATGCAAGTAATTTTTTCATATACATTCCTCTTCGTAAATTTCGTTGATTTAATTATATCACAGTATATATTTTTTTTCAAGCTGTGAAAGATATATTTATTAAAAAATATTTAAAATAGGCACATTTAGGCATTTTTCAGGCGTAATAATTTTTTTATTGCAAAAAAATGAATAAAATGGTAAAAAAAGTATTGCAAAACCTCAAACAATATGTTATAATTTTACTAACTTAATTCAAGCGGAGTTGTTCGATAGCTTATTAAACAGCTTGTTTTTTAGTTATTTTTTATTACTAAAGGTTCGGAAGTGAAAAGTAATATGACAGATAAAGAACTTAAAAAACTATCAAGAAAAGACCTTTTGGAGTTGCTTTTGGAGCAAACAAGGAGGGCGGAACAACTACAGGAACAGTTGGACGAAAAAAACAAAGAGCTTGAAAACAAACGTATTATTATTGAAAACAGCTCGTCCCTTGCGGAAGCGGCACTCAAATTGAACGGTATTTTTGAGGCGGCACAAAAAGCTGCGGACGACTATTTGTACAATATCAAATGTTCGGCGGAGGATAACAAAGAATTATAATTTTTTAAATATAAAAATTTGATATACTATAAGATAAGTGTGATATAGAATTGCTATGAAAGAGTAGATGGATTATGAGTGAAAATAAGATTGACATACCGAATTCCAAGCAACTGGAGGCGGAATTGGAGCGTGTGAAATATGTCAACAGGTATGGTCGCGTGCTCAGAAGTACTGTTTACGTTCTGATTATTGTTGCGGCTGTAGCTGTGCTTGTGGCAACGCTTTTTTTGCCCGTGTTGCAGATATACGGATCGTCTATGACGCCGTCCATATCGGAGGGTAACATAGTTGTATCCTTAAAAGGCTTCAATTTTAAGCGAAAGGACGTAGTTTCTTTCTATTTCAACAACAAAATACTCGTTAAGAGAGTTATCGCTTTTCCGGGCGAGTGGGTCAACATAGACAGTGACGGTAACGTATACGTTAACGATGAGCTGTTGGATGAGCCTTATTTGACGGAAAAAGCGCTTGGCGAGTGCGATCTGGATTTACCGTATCAAGTACCCGATGGAAAGATATTTGTTTGCGGAGATCACAGGGCTACCTCCGTAGATAGTCGCAGCAGCACAGTCGGTTGTGTATCGGAGGAGCAGATAGTTGGTAAGATAGTGTTTAAAGTGTGGCCTTTGGATGAAATTGGCAGAGTAAAGTAAAACAGTCAGGGGTGGAAGCATGAAAAACGAAAAACTATCCGAAGCAAAAAAATATATTACAAAACATAAGAAGCGTTCCGTATGGTATAACGTAGTCATGGCTATGGCTATTGTTGTTGTGTTCGCCACTACCTATATGCTTATTTTGCCGGCTTTGACGATGGAAAATGGAGCGAGTTGCGGTCAAACGGAGCATACTCATTCGGAGGAATGCTACGAAACCGCATTGGTTTTGACTTGTGGCGAAGTTGAGCAAGACAGTATCGTGTCCGATTCGGCAATTGAAACCGGCAAGACACATACACACAACGATGCTTGCTACAGTCAGGAAAAGAAGCTTGTCTGTGGCTTAACGGAGCATACACATACGGATGATTGCTATAAGAATGACGAGCAGGAAAAAACCGTTGATGGTTCCGATGTAATCACGGATAACTCAAATAAGGATAACAGTGATGATGAACAAAACGGCGATTCCGAAAGCGACGAGCCGGGAGATTTGTCACCATACATAGATGAAATTATTGCATCTGTACCTGAAGAGGAAGAAAGCAACCTTGTTGCGTTTAACAGCCTTGAGGAAGCATCCGATTTGATGACAAACATAACAAGCTTTGCGGTTGAAAATGCCGTAAAGAGCGTGGAAAGTATAAAGAAGGATAGCTATTATGCTAAATACGATCCGGATTCAAATACCTTTGATACCTTATTGCAGATAGGATTCAGTCCTTCAATTGAAGAAGTCAGAAACGATTATAAGTATACGTTTACCTATGACTTGCCGGAGGAAGTGGTTGCCCTTATTCTTAAAAAGGACGGTAAGGATATAGAATTAGGTGAAAAGATAGAAAGTGATACAACCTATAACGGTATCAAAAAATTTGACTATTATTTCGAATATGATGAAGAAACGAAGCAATTTAATGTTACCGTAATTTTTAACAAGGATTATATTGATGCACTTGAGCAAAACCATGAATCTCTTACAGAAGGTTATGTTAGGTTTGAGGTTCATTTGAGTGCGGCTGCCGATAGAGGCGATGGTGATATCGAAGTTGATTTCGGCGGTGATTTGGATTTGGATATACCTAAGGATAAGATTTATTATCCGGAAGATTCAAATCCATGGTATGATATATCATCACAAAAGAGTGGTATTTATATTGCCGATGATAACACTTTGCAATATACCGTTGTTGTTTATTCACAAAAGGGTACAAGCGTGATTACCCTTGATGATACAATAACCGGCTTGGAAGGCTTGGATGCAAAGTATGAGGGTGCAAAGGTTAAGAAAGCAATGGTTCAGCTTTGGGGTGATTCATCAACCGGATATTCTTACGGAAGCACCGAAATTACTAACACCGCAGTTAATGCAGTTAGTGACAGTTATGATCCCGATACGGGGAAACTTCAAATTGAATTACCTCAGCTTGATAAATCCGATGATCCGTTCGGAACAAATGTTCAGTGTGAGGCTTACGAAGTGACGTATAGCTTTGCTCTTGGTGATCTTCCCGAGGATTTTACCTCTGCTGTTGTTAATAATAAGGTAACTGCAACTACTCAGAACGGAAATAACGGAGATAACAAGGCTACATCTTCCGCAAGTAATACGATTACCGTTCAACCCGATAAGCCGGATTTGATTAAGAAAACAGGTACCGGCAATGGTGAAAGTGTTAGTTGGAAGATTGTTGTCGCTGATGATCCGGATACGGACACCAAAATTGAAGGTGGTATTCTTACCGATAAGGCTTTCGAAGGTTTGAAGAAGGGCGATATTACAATTGTGTCCGGTGACGGCAGAACCACAGGTTACACAATTAACACTGATGATGATGGAAATGTAAAGGATATAACATTTGCTGATGGTTGCGATAGCAAATATACAATAACATATAACACTTCTCTTGCATGGGGTGAGTCAGCAAGCAACAGTGCTA
Organism: uncultured Lachnospiraceae bacterium; assembly: GCA_964624605.1. Taxonomy (GTDB): domain Bacteria; phylum Bacillota; class Clostridia; order Lachnospirales; family CAG-274; genus CAZUXS01. Next base: position 19,533 of record CAZUXS010000009.1, read on the forward strand.
ATCTTTCCGTTGGCGGTAAAGACCATGGCACAGGTACAGTATGGGCTTATCCGAGTGCAAAGGGCGGCGGTGTAAGTAAAACGCTTGAAGATGCTAAAGATGGTTATACCGATAATGGTGGTAAGAAAATAAAGAAATTGACATGGAAAATCGCTATTAATGTACCGGAAAATGGTGGTGTGCCCGAAAAAGAAAGTTTCAAAGATACACTTTATAATGTATCTGACGGTCACTACATGAATAATTCGGATATTGAAAGTCTGATTTCTTCCCTTAATTCTTTGAAAAATTCAGGTATTGATTTCAATCTTGATTTCACTACAATGAGCGGAGAAACATTTTCTTATACCGATCGTTACACCGGTGGGTATAGCGATAAAATCAGAAATGGTGAAGTTGTTGTTACCGGATTCACTTTCTCATTCCCGAATGGAGTACCTGCGGATAAAGTGAGCAATAACTTAATAGAGATTGAATACCAAACAAGTGTGGATACGTCCATGGCAACATCCACTATGGAATACAAGAATAAGTTGGAAAACGATGATTTTTGGATTCCCGATGCTTATTATAAGTATGAGAAGGGCGTAACAAAGACAGACGGCGATGGTAATGTCTTAGATAAGAAGCCTTTCAACGAGGATGGTGAAGTTGTTTGGAAAGTCAAGGTAAGAATTGACAATACCTCCGAATCAATTGTAGTTAATGATACCATGCCTGATGTGATCGATGCAGCTGATGTTAAGGTTGCAGTGTCACTTGATAACAAAGAATATGCGTCAATCACAAAGAATTACACAAGTAATCTTTTTAGTTCCTATATGGGCGGGCAGATTACAAGCACAGATAATAATATAATTAGTACACAATTAAATAATATCAATTCGGATTATGTATATCTTCGCTACACATGTGAGGTTAAAGAAGCTGCGATAACAGCTGCAAAAGAAGAAAATCCGAATAAAGATCCTGTTTTCGAACTTAAAAATGATGTAAACGTAATGTTGAATGAAGAACTGTTCGACACATCAACACAGACTCAGACGCTTACAGTCGGTGAGAAAAAGGAAGTAATGGAGGAAATAGACAAGAGTCATACTTGGAATGCCAAAACAAAAGAACTTGAGTATTCAATTGATATGAACCCGAATGGTGATTCATTCGGAGAAAACGGCACGTATGATTTTGTCGATACGCTTTATTATGTGTATAATAACGGTTACGATAAAATTTACAGAGAGTATACTCTTGATATGTCATCGGTAAAGCTGTATTATGCAAGAAAACAGGTTTCCGATAATGGCAAGTCTGTTCTTGTCATTGATGACACAAAGGAAAACGGTGGCTTGGTAAGCAACGATAAATGGAGCTATACCAGTTCCGAAAGTGAAAACGGTTCTGTGAAATACAGTATAATAAACGCCACTTTCCCGGACGAAACACCTTTGATTTTCAAATATACCTATGATGTTAATATTTGGGCAACGGATGGTGCTTCTACCGATGATGCGAAACTGGAAGTTAGTAATTCGGCTCATATTGTCGGCGATGTGGATAGAAAATCAGAAGAAACTATCTATAGTGAAAAGTGGAACACAGGTACGACAAGCGCTGATATAAATCAAAAACCGGAATACGTAATTTATAAGATTGCGGAGGATAAATACAATAACTATCTTAAAGGTGCTGTATTCGGTTTGTATGAGTATGGAGTAGATGAGTCACTTAGGGAGTACGAAAGTGACGAAGACGGTATGTTCACTGTAAAGTTCAATGAAGATGAGCTTACAGATGGAACAAATCTTAAACCGAATACGATTTATTACCTCAAAGAGATAACACCTCCTACGGGTTATAAATTGCCTTCATCAACGGAAAAGCTTTATTTCTATGTGTTGGCTGACGGTAAAGAAGCTGCCGATCTCAATCCACCCGAGGGTAGTATCAACCTCACAAATAATAAGTATACAAAATATATAACAAATGCTGCTGTTGATACAACAGATATCAAGGTTACAAAGAAGTGGGTATCAGCGAGCGGTAGTGAGATTGATGCTAAGGATAAGGACGGTAACGATATTGGTAGCATAAGCTACACTGTCAAGAGAAAGTATACTGATCCCGATAATTTGGTGACGGTTTCTTATAAGGTTACCGATTGGAGCAATAAGGTCGTTGAGAATAAGGTTGTGGTTCCAAAAGGCACGCAAGTGACGTTTTCAGCGGAAGGTTTCTATGCAGATAAGGCAACATCTAAAGTTGAATATTTTAACGTAAATGGTGACGATGAGTCGGGTGATTTGGTTGACGGGAAGGCTGATCCCGCTAATGAATGGGATAACGATCCTCTTAAATGGTTCAAGTATACCTTTGTTGCCGATGAAGATGTGGATATCGACACGTATATAAGATATGGTATAACAGCAGCTAATTCATTTAAGTTGGATTATGATGCGTCAACAGTGTCAACAGCGTATGATACCTATACGGTAGATCCGGACTTCAAGAAATCAGGCACTATCAAATCAGCTGATGATTGGGCGGACACAATATCAGATCTTCCAACGGCAGATATGAAAAATGGCAAGTATGTTGAATATATCTACTATGTTGTTGAAAATGATGTGCCGGATGGCTATACTTCAACCGTCACAGGAAATTATACGGATAATGTAACCATTACCAATAAGAAACTTGATACCTACATTAAGGTTAAAAAGATTTGGTATAACAGTGATAACACCATAAATTCTAATGCCAATGGTGATCCTATAACTTACGAGATTAGGCGAAAGGTTTACGGCAGTGAGAGTGGTGCAAAAGGCACGGCTAAATTAAATGCGACGTATAATTATAAAAATGGTCAAACGGTTAGTAAGAGTTTTGAAGAACCCGTTGGCACAAAGCTTAAGCTTGTTATTAAGTCTGTAAATCCAAATTGGCCGCCGGATATTAGTATCAAGATTGGCTCTGAAGAAGTGGAAAAAACAGGGTATTATAATGGTATGAGTCCTGCGGTAGGTGAATGGAAAATTGATGATACTAATCATTATTCCTATGAGTATGAATTTGTGCTCGAAAAAGAAATGAATATGACTGTTGACATAGATTACACAACGGGTGAAGTTGAAAACTATGACAGCCTTATTCAGGTAGAGAGTAGCACAAGTGCCGCTGATGATGATTCATTCCTTATACTTGATGAGCCGTATGAGGAGCACACAATCAGCGCACCACTTTGGAGTAGCAATATTGATATTAAAGAATTGCCTATAAGTGGAAGCATAACAGGTCTTACTTATGAAGCGGCAGATGGTACTTCCGCAACATATAACGGTGTTGTAACATATAAGTATTATGTTCGGGAAGTTGTGCCGAACGGCTACACAGCAAGTTATCTTTACACGATAAATGGTGATAGTAATGTGGTGGATAACACGCAGTTAGGTTATGATTATTTGTATCTCTTCTCACCGTCCGATATTGTGGATGGTAAGGAAAGTGTTATAACCATTGAAAACTATCCAAAGGAAGACGATGGAGTTTCACTCCCCAACACAGGTGGTAGGGGCACAATTGTTTATACAGCGGCAGGCTTGCTTATGATGGCATTTGCGGCTTGTGGCTTGTATATAAAAACAAAAAGGCAAGGAGGGTTGCACGAATAGGACTCGACTTGTCAAGTGAACATTGAAATGAAGCGTAAGTTATATTGCAATCGGTGGCAAGACCTAGGTCTTTGTTCCGTGGTCTTGCCCCGTCAAATACAAGTTTTTTCCTCATGCAAATAGTCTTACGTTGCAAATTCAATGTTTAAGAAGTATTTTTTTTAAATTTTAACGAAGAAGAAGGGAGCGATTTTATGAAGAATTTAAAAAGAATGTTTAGTTTACTTTTAGCTATAGTTATGGTTCTTGGCATAAGCGTTTCAGCTTTGGCTGCTTCCATCACTATAACAAATCCCGCAGAAGGACATACCTATAAGGTATATCAGATTTTTAAAGGTACGTTAGATTCAACAACAAATACCCTCACACAAATTGAATGGGGTGATGGTATTGACCAATCTAAATTAACAGGTGATTATAAAGACAAAGCTGCACAGGATATTGCTGATGGTCTTAAAAATGCTGATGTTGCAGCTTTTGCAAAGGAAATCTCAAAGTTTAAGTCAACTAAATTCACTTCAACGGATGCTGCAGGTAAGGCAGATTTGACTGAAAATGGTTATTATCTTATAATTGATGATGATACAGTAACAGGTACAGATGTTGCACATTCTGCAAATATTTTAGAGGTTGTAGGCGACGAAAAAGTAACATTAAAGGATAGTATCCCTACAGTACAGAAAAAGGTTAAGGATACAAACGATACAGACGGCACAACAACAGGTTGGCAGGATACAGCCGATTATGATGTGAACGATGTTGTTCCTTTTCAGCTCACAGCTACACTTGGTGACAATGTAGAGCTTTACAACGCTTATGAAGTTATGTTTGTTGATACATTATCAACAGGTTTAACATATAATAAGGGTAGTGTTACCGTTAAAATCTTTAATAAGAGCGGTGAAGAAGTAAAGGATATCTCAAACTATTGTACAGTTGTTAACGATGGTACGAGCTTGAAGATCTATTGTGCAGATGTTAAGGTTTTAGGCGCTGCAAGCGGTTATAAGATTGTTGCTGAATATAATGCAACTCTTAACGAATATTCTAAGATTGGTTCAGAAGGTAACCCTAATGAGGTTTATCTTACATATTCAAACAACCCTAATGTAGAATACAAAGGTTTCACGGGTATCATTGATGAAACTGAGGGAGGTTCTGATACTCCAAAAGAACCTGATAAGCCGGAGGATGGTAAAGACCAGAGTGGTAGTGGCGATGTTCCAAGCACACCTACAGATGGTACACCTAGTGATAATGGCAAGACAAAAACAGATAAGGTTATTGTATTCACATACAAGGTAACAATCAACAAGGTTGTTGCTGATGCAGCTGGCACAGGTACAGTGGCTAAGACAGGTGCAGCTTTCACACTTTACAAGAAGGTACCAGATACTACAGCAACAGACGGTTATAGGTATGATACAGTAAAAAGTTTTGAAGCAGACGATAAAACATCTACTTTCACATTCGAAAGAATTGATGATGGTGAATACAAGTTGTCTGAAACTAAGGCACCTGACGGATACAACCCAATTGAGGATGTTTTCTTCAAGGTTGAAGCAACTCACACAGATAGTAATCTTACTTTGACAGAGTTGACAGGTTCAACATTAGAAGGTTCAGTTGCTCTCACCTTTGCATCAAATGTAAATGATGGTTCACTTACAGCTGATGTATTGAATAAGCCGGGTTCAAACCTTCCATCAACAGGTGGTATGGGTACAAAGTTGTTCTATATCTTCGGTGGTTTACTCGTTCTTGCAGCATCTGTTCTTCTTATTACAAGAAAGCGCATGAGCAACGAATAATATAACCGATATATAAACAAGGCTTTTTAAATCATAAATCATAATATATTTGCAGTGAGGATAGTGCTTGTGCATTATCTCACTGCACACTAAAGATAGATTGTCATTTAAATTATTAACACAAAGGCAACACAAATTTTACAACAGTGAGGAAAAATCTATGAATAAACGAATAACTACAATACTGCTGTTTGTGATGTTGTTTGTAGGTCTTTCCTTGTTGCTGTATCCAACTGTCAGCGACTATTGGAATTCTTTTCATCAATCAAAGATGATTGCGAGTTATGCAGACTCGGTTGCAAATCTTGATGAAAACGGCTACAAAGCGATGATGCAGCAAGCAGAGGATTATAACAAAAGATTGCATAGTAAAGAAAATCGTTGGGTATTGACCGACGAAGAAAAGAAAGAATACGAGAGCATACTGGACGTGACGGGCACGGGCATAATGGGGTATATCGATATACCGGAAATAAATGTCACACTGCCCATATATCACGGTACAGATGAGTCTGTTTTGCAGATTGCCGTAGGTCACTTGGAGGGGTCAACATTGCCGATAGGCGGTGTCGGCAACCACAGCGTGGTATCGGGGCATAGAGGCTTGCCCTCAGCTAAGCTTTTCACAAATCTCGATAAGCTTGCGGAAGGTGATGATTTTGTTATAAGAGTCCTTAATGAGGTATATACTTATGAGGTGGATAAAATTTGGATTGTTGAACCCAATGATTTATCTCCGCTCACATTTGATGCCGAAAAAGATTATTGCACTCTTGTAACCTGCACTCCCTATGGTGTAAATTCTCACAGATTGCTTGTGAGAGGGCATAGGGTTGAAAATGCAAAAGAGGGCGAAGTTAAGGTTACGGCGGATGCCGTGCAGATTGAGCCGACAGTGGTTGCACCCATTGTGGCTGTGCCCATGCTTTTGATTTTGTTTATTGCAATGATGGTAACTACAGGCAAAAAAATGCCAAAAAATAAGAGGTGATACAGAAATGAAAACCAATAATTTCAAAATTTCTATGTTTCTTTTGACTTTGATTTTTACTCTTGCTTTGACTGTTTCTGCTGTTTTTGGTTCCGGTGGAGTCAATGTTAAGATTTCGTATGCCACAAACGGGGCACAGTTTGATTTATACAAAGTCGGTGAAATAGGCACGAACGGTAGTTTTGTCTTGGATGATAAATTTGCGGTGTATTCCGTGTCACTTGATAGCAGTAGTGCCGCACAAACTCTTGCAACTTACGTGCAAAGAGATAACATAACAGTAACAGCTTCAAAGGTGACAGGCGGTGATAACACGGCTTTGTTTGCTGATGTTGAAAACGGTGTTTATCTTCTTGTCGGTAACACGGTTCAGCACAACTCAACAAAGTATATTGCATCTGCATCACTTTTTGCGGTTGAGGGTGAGTCAATCACAATCACACCGAAATATGAAACAACCTACGTCAGCACCGGTGGCGGTGGTGGCGGCGGAAGCAGCAGTTCCGGCTCAAGCGAGTCAACGAAGGCTAAGGAAGTTTCAGTGCTCAAAGTTTGGAAAGGCGGCAGCAGTAAAACTCCTGTCACGATTCAGTTGTTGCGTGACGGTAAGGTATATTCAGAAACTATTCTTAAGGAGACAAACAATTGGCGTTATACATGGAAAAACCTCAACAGGTCTTATGATTGGACCGTAGCGGAAAAAGAGGTGCCCGATGGTTATAACGTAAGCATAGATGAGGACGGCACAGTGTTTGTAATCACAAATACCGCAGAGGGGTTCGTTGAGGAAACGACAACACAGGCAACAACCGAAGCAGTCGTTGAAACTTCTACAAGTGAAGTATCCACAGAGGTTGAAGATAGCAATATACCAAGTGATGACGGAAGTTCAAACGGTAGTTCAGGCAGACACAATATTGATAGTGATAATCCGAGTGATACCGATGAAGTGCCGGATGATGAAAGTATGTGGGGTGACGATGATAGCTACAACACGTACAGAAACGGCGAAAAGCCCGATGAAGATGGCGATGATGACAGCGTCACATCAGGTAGTGGAAGTGTATATAAAGCACCAAACGGAAAAAGCGGTGGAACTAAAGGTAAATTGCCGCAAACGGGTCAGCTTTGGTGGCCTGTGCCTGTTATGGCTGTCCCCGGTGTTCTTTTCTTGATTATCGGTGAGGGCATTAAGAGAGAGGACAGACATAATGAAGAAGATTAAAAAAGGAAATGTTTTTATAATTATAGGGTTGCTGCTTATAGCCGCAGCCCTATTGCTAACTATAAAGAATATAAGTGACAGCGTTGCCGCAGATAACACATCAAAGAAAGCCCTTGAAGTCTTGAAAGAAAAAACAGAAATGGCGGAGAACGAGTCCATAAATAATAAAACAGCCGATTCCAAACCGTTGTACGTTGATAATAAATATATGGATATGCCGAATATAACAATAGACGGCAATCGTTATGTCGGTGAACTTCAAATTCCCTCACTCGGGATTGACTTGCCTGTGCGAGGTGATTTCAGCTACAGCGCTTTAAGGGGTGCACCTTGCAGATATAAGGGTTCGGTTTATACGGACGATATTGTGATTGCGGCTCATAATTACAGTAGCCATTTCGGCAATCTTAAAAGAATAAGGATGGGATCGGATGCCACCTTCACCGATAGCGACGGCAATGTGTTTAACTATGTTGTGAGTGATATCCAACAAATTGATGGTAAGGATATTGATGCAATGCTTGAGGGCGATTGGGATATGACACTCTTCACCTGCACATTAAACGGAAAAAGTCGAGTTACGGTAAGGCTTGAAAGGCAGTAAGAGAAATACCGGTGATAATTGTTAATACTATTGACAGTATCAAAAAAATTTGATAAAATTTAGGACAGATTGGTTGGATTTGCTCCAAGATTAATATTGATTTTTTAAATAATGACAAATGATGGGGTGTGTTACGTGAAGATGAAATTTAAAATTCCTGTTTTTATATGCTTATGTATATGCTTTATTTTACTCTTTGTTGCGGCGTGTTTATGTGTAAAGCCTGTGAGAAAAGCTGTTTCCGATTATATAGCGGATTGCATTGTTTCGGAACTTCGTAAAGAAGAAGCGGACAGGGCACAAAAAGTTGCAAACGGTGATATCGTTTCGGGTAAAGATACCGTGCTCATTTGGGAAAATATGTATGAAATTGGGCATTTTATCGACGGTGACCATTTGGAGATAAAGCGTCTGACGGACTACGGCTACACATTGGACGGTATTTTGTTTGACGTGACCGATTATAAAAAAATAAAAGATAAGCTGTATGTTAAATCGGGTGATGGTTTTGCCGTAATTGATGAAAACAATATGTGCACTGTGTATGTCACCGTGCCCGATGATGAATTTGTGAGCGGCTATAGTATGGATGAAAACGGTGAAAAGTATTATATAAGTGAATATCTTGAAAATGAAAATGTGACATACTTAAAATCATTTGATGAATTTTCGGATGAAGATATAAAGGTATTTGATAATTTGAATGGTAAATGATGTCACTTTGGGATGGTATTGTCAGGCAGACGAAATATTTTTCGTCATTACGTACAAGGGCAATTATAGTAAAAGTAGGACATTTGCTATGCCACTAGAGGTTTGTGGGCGTGGTAATCTATTAGTGCACCTAAAGTTAGGAGAAAACCAAAGTATGTGATACTTTGAAAATAGCTTACCAATGTAGGAATGTATTTTTTTGAAGAATGATACACGAGGAAAAGTGCGATGATAGTGGATTTAAGAAATACGGATGCTGAAATCACGGAGGAAGTGATTGTCCCCGTTTTTCCGTTTAAAGAAATTATAAATTAAGTTCCGTAACTACTTTTCGAGAGCTTTGATTTAACTATATGTTTACGTGTGATGTTTTTCTTGTGAATATGGCACGATAAATGTATAAAAACAACTTATTTTACGAGGGGGATATTATGGAGTACGGATTTGACAGTATGATGGGATTTGAGAAGTTAGGATTGTATTTTGAAGCACATATAGCAGGTATAGACGGTGAATGTTTTAATTACAGTGTCTATTTTGATAACCGGATTACCGACGAAAAATTAGATGAAGCAAATAAGGCAATAGATGAATTTATTAACCCATACAATGATAAGGATATTTATATGGGTTATATTGATGTTTCCGAAAATGATGGCAAAGTGAATATTTATCTTGACCTCGGTGGTATTAATCCGGACGATGAAGCAACTGCAATCAATGGGATTTTGAAAGCACTGAATAATGTTAAGGGGATAAGTAAAGTTATTGTCAACGAGGAGTGTGGGTTTGATTTTTAAAGAAATATTCGGTTTTGAAATTTTTTGTTATGGCAATATAATAAGGTGAATTTAAATCGAAAATTGTGATTATTTTTAATAAAAAGATTGTTCTTTTTTACGAAAAAAGAACCAAAAACGTCGGGTGGTTCGCATTTTGCGAAGCAAAAGTGAACTTCCTAACGGGCAGGGGCAAAGAGTACGTCGGCTCAGCGGAGCATGGTGGCGAGTTGCCCCTGCACCCACCCGTTTTACGGTATGTGGTTGGAGCAAACTACTTAACCACCATTGTAAGAAATACTAAATTTTTTATGTTTTTTGCGGAATATCCGCCTTTGTTGCGTTATAACTCATATAGTTTTCTTAAGTTGATGACATTGCCCTAACGGGCAGGGGCGATGGTACAGTGGTTCAGAGGAGCACAGTGGCGGGTTGCCCCTGCACCTACCCGTTTGGGTGTGGTTGGGGTGAGCGGTATAAATCGAAGTTTATTGAAAAGATGGAAATTTGACAAATCGCAGTTTGTCGTGCTGTTCCAAGTTCGACTTACTTATTAGAAGAAGGTGC
>CAZUXS010000010.1:0-27114 GCA_964624605.1 uncultured Lachnospiraceae bacterium
AACCCGTCACATCTGTACAAGCGTGCACATCGTATTTACGGCAAATTTCGGCGGCGTATTTATTGAGTGTTGTCATGGACTCCACTGCCTCGGTCATTGCCTTTTCACTTGCTTCGCCTACCCTATTTGCCGTGCAAACTATGCCCACACCGAGTTTTTTTGTGAGTATAAGCACATCGCCGATTTTACCGCCGTTATTTTGGTATATCTTATTCGGATTCACAACACCCGTAACCGACAAGCCGTATTTCACATCGCTATCGGCTATGGAGTGACCGCCCGCAAGCACACCGCCCGCTTCAATCACCTTTTCACTGCCCCCACGCATAATTTCGCCCAAAATATTCAAATCCATAGTTTCGGGGAAACACACAATGTTCAGTGCGGTTTTCACCTCACCGCCCATAGCATAAACATCACTTAATGCATTGGTTGCGGCAATTTTGCCGAATGTATACGGGTCATCCACCATAGGCGGAAAAAAATCCAATGTCTGCACAAAGGCAACATCGTCGGATATTTTATAAACCGCCGCATCGTCACGGCTATCGTAGCCCACAAGCAAATTCGGGTCGGGTTGTGCCTTAGGCAATTTTTCAAGTATATGACTAAGCACGCCTGCACCCAGTTTCGCCGTACAGCCACCGCCCTTGCAAAAAACTATCTTATCGCTCAAAATAACCCTCCTTTAAAGCACAAACAAAGGCTTTTACGCCCTTATTTGCAAGCATATTTTTTATATTTCTTCCGATTGCCTTTTCGCAATCGGTATCGCACTTATTCACAACGGCAAAATATTTTCTGCCGTCCGCATTTTTCATTGCACCTGTTTCGGAAGATAAAATATTTGCAATATCCTCTTCGGTGATAATGTGTTCTTCGTCAACACCAAGCAACTCGCAAGCCCTTTCTTTGCGAAAACAAACATCTTTCAAAGGCTTGCCCACAGCATCAACACCCGCAACCCCTATTACAATATCACTGCAATTCAAAATCACGGGTTCGGTATCGTTCGGCACTTTCAAAGGCAATCGTTTTGCCCCGTCAGCCTCTATAATTACGATATCGGCAAGCGGAAAATAATCTTCAATATCATCACGCATTTTCAATTTACTATTTTCGGTTTCCTCGCCCATAACAGCAATTTTACCGCTGTTCAAAATTTGCAAAAGCTCTTCCCTATTTTTGGCAAGACTGTAATTTTCGGGTTTAAATATATGCGTTGTGGTGGTTATCAGCACACGCATACCCCTTTGATTGCACATCTCAGCAAGCGTATACATAAGCGTGGTTTTTCCGCCACCGCCCACAAGCGAAATTATGTGCCCTTTTTCGTCAATAAAATCAAATATCGGCGGTGTGTCTATATCCACAAACTCAATATCGCTCGCACCCGTGCAAAAATAGACCTCTTGCACATTCTTTTTTATTATGCTTTTTCCGCCCCTGTCGCCCTCGATTGCAAGGAGTTCACCCCTCCAAACCCTGTCAAAAATGCAGGGATTGGAGGTTTTTCCGTCCTCACTCACAAGGCAGGCAAGCGACTTCCCCGAATTTACAAAACCCGTCACCAGTTTCACCAAGGTTTCAAGCTTCATAAAAGGTTGGTCGCAGACCATAAACATAAGTGCATTATCTTTCGGAGTATTCTCCACACCCAAATGTATGGATGCGGATATCCCCTTGTGACTTTCGGCATTGTGAATATATTTTACTTTTTTGTCACTGCATATTTTTTCAATCTCGGCATACCTTGAAACAACCGTAATTCCGTTTATAATATCAGGCAGTTTCTTCCTTAATTCAAGTGCATTTTCAAGTGCATAATCAAAAACAGCCCTGCCGTTTATTTTGTGCAAAAGCTTGTTTTCACTGCCGAAACGCTTGCTTTCACCCGATGCCGTAAGCACAATATCTATTTTCATTTTTTCTTGTTTTTGTTCTCCTGCATACCCATAAACACTTTTTCGGGTGTTATCGGCAATTCTCTTATTCTCACGCCAACACCGTTGTAAACCGCATTTGCTATCGCAGGTGACGGCGTATTTATAACAATTTCGCCTATGGATTTTGCACCAAACGGACCTGTCGGCTCGTAACTGCTTTCAAATTGCACTTCCACAGTGCCTATATCAAGCCTTGTAGGCAGTTTATACTGCATAAATGAGTTGTTTCTGTCCACACCCTTATCCGTGTAGCTGACCTCCTCAAACATAGCCATACCTATGCCCTGTGCAAGTCCGCCCTCTGCCTGCACCCTCGCAAGATGAGGATTTATAACAGTGCCGCAGTCCACAACAGCCTTGTAATTTATAAGGTCGATTTTGCCTGTGTAGGTATCAATCTCAATTTCAGCCGCACCTACCATATAAGGTGGAGGTGAAACGGGTGAAGAATGTGACTCGGAAGCGTAAAGTGCATTTGTGTTGTTGCACATTGAGTTGTTTGCAAGGTCTTTGAGCGAAATTTTGTCGCCTGTTTCAAGCCTTACAACCTCTGTTCCGTTAAACTCAACATCTTCCGCATTGCAACCTAAAGTGATTGCACCGTATTTCTTTATTTTTTCTACAAGGCTGGCGCAGGTTTTGATAACCGCCATACCCGTCAAATAAGTTGTACTGGATGCGTAAGAACCCGAATCGTAAGGTGAAGTATCGGTATCAACACCGTAAACAACAATGTTATTTACATCACATTCAAGGCAATCCGCAGCCATCTGTGCAAGAATTGTGTCGCAACCCGTACCCATATCGGATGCACCTATCATAAGTGTGTAAAATCCGTCATCATTCACTTTCACGGCAACGGAGGCAACATCACAATTTGAAATAGCAGAGCCCTGCATAGCAAGTGCAAGCCCGACGGAACGTATTTTTCCGTTGCCCATATCACGTCTGGGGTATTTGTTATCCCAGTCAATCATTTCCTTAACCCTTGCAAGGCAACGGTCAAGGGCGCAACTGTTAGCCGTTTCACCGTAATATGCAGGCATCAAATCGCCCTCTTTTGTCATATTCATTTCACGCATTTTTATAGGGTCTATGCCCATTTCGTGTGAAAGTTCGTCAATTATGGATTCAACGGCGAATATACCCTGTGTTGCACCGTAACCTCTGTAAGCACCTGCCGACATAACATTTGAATACACCACATCATAAGCAAAGCGGTGTGCATCCACACGGCTGTAAAGCGGCAAAGACTTGTGACCGCTAAGACCTACGGTTGTCGGTCCGTGTTCACCGTAAGCACCCGTATTTGAAAGCGTATACAAATCCAGTGCCTTTATTCTGCCGTCCTTTGTAGCACCTATTTTTACGGTCACTTCCATTTCGTGCCTTGGGGTTGAAGCTATCTGTGACTCATATCTTGTGAATATAAGTTTTGACGGCTTGCCCGTTTTAAGTGTTACAAAAGCAGGATAAACCTCCATAATAGCCGTCTGTTTTGCACCGAAACCGCCGCCTATTCTCGGCTTAATAACCCTGATTTGTGACTTCGGAATACCCAGTGCGTTTGACAAAATTCTACGCACATGGAAAGTAATCTGCGTTGCTGAAACAACCGTTACTCTGTTATATATATCCATATAGGCATAAGCTCTGAAAGTTTCCATCATAGCCTGCTGATTAGCCTTTGTGTGATATGTTCTTTCCATCACGTAATCACTTTCGGCAAAAGCCTTTTCCAAATCGCCGTGGCTGTCAACATCACTGGCACAAAGATTTCTCTTGTTATCAGCACCAACGGGACAAAGTGATTTCCAATTATCCTCGGGGTGAACCAAAATTTTGTCATTATCCTTTGATTTCCGAAAATCCAAAAGCGGTTCAAGCACCTCATATTTAACCTTTATAAGCTTAATAGCCTTATCAACGGCTTTTTCCGTTTCGCCCGCAACAATGGCAACGGGGTCGCCCACATAGCGAAGCCTTTTGTCAAGTATCAATCTGTCGTAAGGACTTGGTTCGGGATATGTCTGTCCCGCCATTGTGAAACGCAAATCCGGCACGTCCTTATATGTGTAAATTGCCTCTATACCGGGCACTTTTGATGCTATAGTTGTGTTTATATCCTCAATAAGTGCGTGAGCGTGAGGACTTCTCAAAAGCTTTATAACAAGGCAATCCTTTGGAGCAAGGTCGTCCGCATAGACGGGCTTACCCGTAACAAGTGCCATGGCATCTTTTTTTCTAATACCCGTGTTTACCGATTTCATTTCAGGCATCAAACTTCACTCCCTTCTTGAATTCAAGGTATTTTTTAACAGCTCTAAGCTGGCTCATAAAGCCCGTGCAACGGCAGAGATTTCCGGAAAGATATTCCTTTATATCCTCCTCTGTCGGCTCATCCAATTCTTTCACCATCGCAAGCACGTTCATTATAAAGCCGGGGTTACAAAAACCGCACTGGTCTGCACCCTCGTCCGCAAAAAATCCGCCGAACTCCTCAGCCTCTTTCTGCAAGCCCTCAAGTGTTGTGATGTGCTTTCCGTCCGCCCTCATAAGCGGCATAGTGCAGGAAAGCACAGGCTTTTCATCAATCCACACCGTGCAAAGTCCGCAGTTTGAGGTTTCGCAACCTCTTTTCACGCTGTAGCAACCCTTTGAACGCAAATATTCAAGCATAGGCGTATCGGGCTCAACATCGTCCTTTATCATTTTTCCGTTTATCCACAATTTTATTTCCATATTACTTACCTCTGCCGTTATCACTTATTTGCTCGATAGTTCTCTTTACAAGCACTTTTGCGACAGCCTTTCTGTATTCCGCACTGCCACGCATATTGCTGTCATAATTGAATTTTTCAGCCGCAACATCGGCATATTTTTCAATTGCCTTTTCCGTTTCCTCGTCATTGTTTCCGCTCAATATTTTACTTATATAATCCGTCAAAATATTTTCTTCATCTCTCGTTATATCTGCCCTTGCGGGTCTTGCACCAACGGAAGTCACAATGCCGTCCTCACCGATAGCAACCGCACAGGTGAGCACGGGGAAATCGGTTGATTGATTTCTGAATGAAGAATAAGCCGTTTTTATATTTTTCTTTTTTACAATCAAATTTATCAATATATCGTTGTCGTAATCCATTTTGGCAAATTCATGAAGCGAAATTGTACCGCCCTTGAAAAGCTCCACATAGGCATCCGTAACAATAAACATACTCAGCACATCGGAAAAACCGAATCTGCCGAAAAGGCTACCACCCACAGTTACAGTGTTTCTGAACTGCGTACCGACAATGTGCCTTACGCTCTCTCTGACAGCACCGTCCGTATATTTATTAAGACCCTCGTGTTTTTCGATATCACGCAAAGTCACCATAGCACCGATTACAAACTTTTCGTCATCTTCCTTTATCTCGTCAAGCCCAAGCCTTGAAAGGTCAATAGCCGTTCCGCACTGCCTGTCCGCCATCTTAAGCCAAGCATTACCGCCAATCACCACGTTATTTTTCTTCTGATTAAGCTCATAAGCCTGTTCAATGCTTTCCGCAAAAACATAGTTGTTATATTTAAGCATATCATTCCACCTTTTCTAAAATTAAACATACCTACCCGATATTAATTTTACAACAAAAAAGCGATTTTCACAATATGCAAAATACATAATAAGTGTGGAAATTTTTTGTAAACAAAAAAAGGTTCGCCGAATTTGCATCGACGAACCCGAATTTTATTTTGTTTTATTTTTTCATATCTTTAAGCAAGTCTATAATATCGAGAATATTGACCTCGCCATCCATATTGTAATCTCTTACGTTTTTTTCAACAGAGCTTATATCCTCCGTACCGTTTACGTCTTTAAGCATCAAAGCCGTATCCGCTTCATCGACCGTGCTATCATTATTCACATTGCCAATGTATGTGATTTTTACACCGCTCGGATATTTTTTGCTCTCATCTGCCGCTGTGCTATGATAGCAATAAACCTTTTCCAGATTTGTGCAATCACTGAAAGCATTTGACATTATAGTTGTAACGCTTGACGGAATTATTATTGTTTTAATGCCCGTGCAATTTGCAAAAGCATATTCACCTATGCTCTGCAATGATTTTGGAAGTGTAATTTCCTTGATTTTTATACACTTGTAAAATGCGTAGTTTCCAATGGATTTTACGCTATCGGGTATAGTTACCTTTTCCACATAGCTTTTCTGACTACCGGATGCTAACATATAATCGGGGATTTTTTCAAGTCCATCCTGAAATACCACTTCTTTCAAATTCAATGCACCTGCAAGCGCACCGTTATACCATCCGTCATAGTAAGAAATTCCACCCTTTATTACATTTTTTGTTACGGTAAATGTTTCAACAGACGTTCCCGCAATAATTTTGCTGCCAAGCTCTATTGAATAATCCTCTTCCGGTAATTCAAATTCCCATAATTCCTCACAATTAGCAAAAGCTGAATTTCCGATTAATAAATTAAATTTCTCCGCACTGTTACCATTTAATGTTACTTCTTCCAAAGCGGTACAATCGGAAAAACAAGAATTCCCAATACTTTCTACGCTTTTAGGTATGTTTAGTGTTATTATTTTTTCACACCCCGAAAATGCCTCATCACCAATACTTTGTAATGATTCGGGAAGTGCAATTTCCTTGATACTTGTACATTTATAGAATGCCATTTCCCCAATTAATGTTACGCTATCTGGGATAATCACCTTTTTTACATAGCTTTTTTGACTATTGGATGCTAACATATAATCGGGAATTTTTTCAAGTCCGTCCTGAAATACCACTTCTTTCAAATTCAGTGCACCAGCCAGTGCACCGTTATATAATTTGCCGTCACAATAATCATTTCCACCCTTTATTACATTTTTTGTTACGATAAATGTTTCAACCGACGTTCCCGCAATGATTTTGCTGCCAAGCTCTATTGAATAATCATCTTCGGGTAAATTTAACTTCGTTAAAACCTCGCAATTACTAAAGGCTAAATTTCCGATTGATAAATTAAATTTCTCCGTACTGTTATTATTTAAAGTTACTTCTTCCAAAGCGGTACAATCGGAAAAACAAGACCCCCCAATGCTTTCTACGCTTTTAGGTATGTCTATTGTTTGCAATTTTTCACAACCCGAAAATGCCTCTTCACCAATACTTTGTAAAGATTCGGTCAGTGCGATTTCAGTGATATTTATACATTTGTAAAATGCCATTTCCCCAATTGATACCACACTATCCGGTATGGTTATTTTTTCCACATAGCTTTTTTGACTGTTGGATGCTAACATATAATCGGGGATAGTTTCAAGTCCGTCCTGAAATACCACTTCTTTCAAATTCAATGCTCCTGCTAGCGCACCGTTATACAATTTGCCGTCACAGTAATCATTTCCACCCTTTATTACATTTTTTGTTACGGTAAAAGTTTCAATAGGCGTTCCTGCAATAATTTTGCTACCAAGTTCTATTGAATAATCCCTTTCCGGTAAATTCAATTCTGTCAGGCTACTGCAATTACTAAAGGCTAAATTGTCTATTGATAAATTAAATTCAACCTTACGGTTATTATTTAAAGTCACTTCTTCCAAAGCGGTACAATTTGAAAAACAATTTTCCCCAATCATTTTTACACTTTTAGGTATGTCTATTGTTTTTAATTTTTCACAACCCGAAAATGCGTACTCATCCATACTTTGCAATGAGTCGGAAAGTACTATTCCCTCAATACTTATACATTTGTAAAATGCATATTTCCCAATTGATGTTACGCTATCGGGTATAGTTACTTTCTCCACATAGCTTTCTTGACTATTGGATGCTAAAATATAATCGGGAATAGTTTCAAGTCCATCCTGAAATATTACCTCTTTCAGATTTTCCGCACCTGCAAATGCACCATCATACAAATTACCATCACAATACTCATTTCCACCCTTTATTACATTTTTTGTTACAGTAAATGTTTCAATAGGTGTTCCATCAATAATTCTGCTACCAAGCTTTATTGAATAATCCTTTTCCGGCAGTTTCAATTCCGTTAAACTGCTACAATTACTAAAAACTAAATCTCCAATTGATAAATTAAATTCAACCTTACTGTTATTATTTAACGTCACAGTTTCTAAAGCGGAACAATCGGAAAAACAATATTCCTCGATACTTTTTACGGTTTTAGGTATGTTTATCGTTTTTAATTTTTCACAACCCGAAAATGCGTACTCATCAATGCTTTGCAATGAGTCGGGAAGTACAATTTCCTCGATACTTACACACTTATAAAATGCATATTCCCCAATTGAGGTTACGCTATCGGGTATGGTTACTTTCTCCACATAACTTTCTTGACTATTGGATGCTAAAATATAATCGGGAATAGTTTCAAGTCCATCTTGAAATACCACTTCTTTCAAATTTTCCGCACCTGCAAGTGCACCGTTATACCATTTGCCGCCACTGTAATCACTTCCACCCTTTATTACATTTTTTGTTACAGTAAATGTTTCAATAGGCGTTCCATCAATAATCCTGTTACCCAGCTCTATTGAATAATCCTTTTCGGGTAGTTTCAATTCTGTCAAACTGCTGCAATTACTAAAAGCTAAATTTTCGATTGATAAATTAAATTCAACACTGCTGTTATCATTAAGTGTTACCGTTTCAAGAGCGGTACAATTTTTAAATGCCTTTTCATCAATTGTATTTACATTTTTGGAAATATTTACGCTTTTAAGGCTTACACAATCCGCAAAAGCTTCTTCCCCTATTTTTTCAACCGAAACACCACTGATTTTTTCGGGAATTACAGCCTGTGTAATTGTTTTATCCGCAGATACTATCTCACCGGAATCGGAATTAAAATAAATATTTCCGCCATCAACTGCATATACATCCGTATATTCTGAGTCATATAATTCTATAGCCACATCTTCCGTACTTTCCTCACTGTCAGCCAATTCATCCGAAATTTCCGCATCATCAGCCAACACAGCCGAAATTTCATCGGCAGTATCAATTTCATCCGCTGTTACTTCCGCTGAAATGCTATCGGTTGTTTCAATGGCATCGCCGACTTTCGCAGATACGGTATCGAGTGATGAAAACACAACCGCCGATGATATGGAAACTGCAATAATTTTCCTAAATTTCATAAATATCCCCTTCTCTTGTATATATAATTTTTGCCTTTTGATGTGTTTATTATATCATCTTTTATATACTATTGCAATCATTTTTTAATATATATTTCATTTTCTAACAAAATAAAATTCCTGCCATACTTTAAACCTCGTCATTTCAAACAAAAAAGCGACCTACAACCACACGGTTATAAATCGCTTTTATAATCAAATATATATTACTGTGCTTCCGCTTCCTTATCCTGTTTATCCTTAGGAAGTATCACGTTAAGTATAATTGCCACAACAGCAGCAGGAACAATACCGGAACCACCGAAAATGAGTGTCACAAATTCGGGGAGCTGTGCGAGTGCTGCGGAGTTTGCACCAAGACCGTAACCCAAACCGAGGGCAACGGAAATGATAGTGATGTTTCTAGGTGTAACAGGCCACTTTGTTATGAGCTGAATACCGCTTACAACAATTGATGAGAACATCATAACAGCCGCACCACCGAGTACGGGCTGAGGCATAATTGAAACAATAGCCGCAAGTTTAGGGAACAAG
The DNA here is from genome assembly GCA_964624605.1 of uncultured Lachnospiraceae bacterium. Classification (GTDB taxonomy): domain Bacteria; phylum Bacillota; class Clostridia; order Lachnospirales; family CAG-274; genus CAZUXS01. Next base: position 9,644 of record CAZUXS010000010.1, read on the forward strand.
CCGCAAAGAATGAGGAAGATTGCACCCATTGACAATGAGAAGAGGTTTACAACCTTTGTCATTGCAACAAGACCTACATTCTGGCTGAATGATGTGTTTGGCATAACACCGAAAAGTGCGGCAAATGATGAACCCAAACCATCACACATAACACCGCCGGAAAGCTCCTTATCGGTAGCCTCTCTGCCAAGACCACCCTCCGTTATGCCGGAGATATCGCCAACGGTTTCAACGGCTGTAACTATGTACATAATAACCATAGGCACTATAGCCTTTGCTGAAAATACAAACCCGAGCTGTTCGCCGTTTTCATCCTTAAGGAAATAAAGCGGCTTCGGAACAGAAAACCAAGGTGCATCCTTTACCTTTGCCCAGTTGAGCACCCAAGCCTTTGTTACCTGATTGCCCGTTTCGGGGTCAATTGTTGTTGTGGGCAATATCTGAGCCATAATGCTTACAAGCACATAGCCCGCAATTATACCGAAAAGTATTGATGATACACTCAAAATGCCCTTTGTGCCGTGCTTCAAAGCAATTATTATCACAAGCACCACAAAACCCACAAATAAATTTTCAAGTGAGCCGTAGTCCACCGCATTGCTACCGCCCGCAAATGAGGCAATACCAACCGCAATGAGTGAAAGACCTATAGAAAGCACAACAGTACCCGTTACAACCGACGGGAAGAACTTTCTCAGCGGCTTCAAGAAACTGCCGAGTACGGTTTCAAACAAACCGCCTATAAAAGATGCGCTGACTATTGCGGCATAAGCGACCAAACCGCCGCCCATAACGCCCGCAATACTTTTGCTGACACCTATAAAACCCGAACTCGTACCCATAACAATCGGGAGTCTTGCTCCCACAGGGCCGATTGTGAAAAGCTGAACAAGAGTTACAATACCTGCAACAAGCATTGCATTTTGAAGCAGTGCAATCTGTAAATCCGAACCGGATGCTATACCGCAAGCACCGGTAATAATAAGCAGCGGCGTAAGGTTGCCGACAAACATAGCCATAACGTGCTGCAAGCCAAGGGGGATCGCTTTACTCAGCGGCACCTTGCCTTCCACTTTGTAAACACCGTTTATATCATTATTAGACATAAGTATTCTCCTTTGCTGTTTAAATAAACAATAGGTAATTTTTCAATTTTTCATAAACCATCATTTGTTTGTAAATTATCATTTGTTTGCAAAATCAATCTTTCGTTGGTTTTGCCGAATTTTCGATTTGCATTCTCTTTTCTTCTTTTTCTTTTGCTATTATCCTCTGTCTGTATGCTATAAGCATAATTATAAGCATGAGGAAGAATATAAGCACAAGCAGTGTAGCCTTAAAATTATCAACCGCAATGAGCACGGCAATCATTGAGCTGCCTATGCTAAGACCGTATAATATTATAACAGCCTGCCTGTTTGTGTAGCCACTGTCAATAAGTCTGTGGTGCAAATGCCCTCTGTCCGGACTCATTATAGGCTTGTGATTCCAAGCTCTTCTGAGCATTGCAAAACTTGTATCGAGTATAGGTAATGCCATTGCAAGCACCGCAAGCAACACCGCAAGTATGGCAAAACGCTTAAACACGCCTATGCAGGATGAAACTGCAAGCACATAACCCAAAAAGGTTGAACCCGTATCACCCATATAAACCTCTGCGGGACTGAAATTACGTGGCAAAAATCCCAAGCAAGAACCCGCAAGAGTTGTTGTCATTATTACGGAAACACTACCGCCGCTGATTATGCAAAGTATCGCAATGCAAATCGATGCAATACTTGTTACACCTGCCGCAAGTCCGTCCAAACCGTCAATAAGGTTCACCGCATTTATAAGTCCGACAATCCAAATTACCGTTATCACACCCGAAAAAGGCTTTATAAGTTGCCACATAGGCCACATTATAAAATCCAATTTGTTGCCCGTGAAAACAACTATGAGTGCAACAATAATTTGCATAAAAAGCTTAAACTTTGCACCAAGCTCGTATATGTCATCAAACATACCCACAATCACTATTATTATGCCGCCGATTATAAAACCCAAAAACTGCTTTGTGTGAAAATCGGGCACAAAAGGGAACAGGCAAAGCATAGATGCCATAAAGCCCAAAACTATAGCCAGCCCACCCATAAGGGGCACAGGCTCTTTATTCATTCCCCTTGCACGGGGATAGTCAACTGCGTGAAATTTGTATGCAAGACTTTTCGCTATCGGCGTAAACAAAAGAGATACCGCAAACGATATGAAAAAAGCCGCAATATACAAAAGCCAATCATGTGACATAATATTTTCCTCCGAACAGACACAAAATCAAGCCGTAAACGCCGGAAATGTGTCCATCATCTAAAAATTATTTTCAATCGAAAGTTATCCGCTTTTTCGATTACTTCGTTCCGAACATTCTGTCACTTGCATCACCCAGACCCGGCACAATATATCCCTTGTCATTTACCTGTCTGTCCATAGCGGCACAGTAGATATCAACATCGGGATGATCTGCCTGCAATCTCTTCACACCATCGGGTGCAGTGATAAGACAAATGTACTTTATGTTCTTAAAGCCTCTTTCCTTAAGGAACTGTATTGCAGCGGAAGCTGTACCACCCGTAGCAACCATAGCATCCACAACTATAATCTCGGTGTGTTCGCTGTCCTTAGGTACTTTACAGAAATATTCAACAGGCATGAATGTGTTGGGGTCACGATAAAGACCGATATGACCAACCTTGGCATTAGGTATCATTTTGAGGATACCGTCAACCATACCAAGACCTGCTCTGAGTATAGGCACAATGCAGATATCCACACCAAGTACCTTACCCTCAGCCTCACCGTTAGGTGTTGTAACATTGACATTTTTAAGTGCCATATCCCTTGTAGCCTCATAACAGAGAAGAGATGCCACTTCGTTCACAAGCTCCCTGAACTCCTTGTTTTTTGTGTCTTCTGCTCTGAGAAGAGAAAGCTTGTTTTGGATGAGCGGATGTTCCACAATATTTAATTTGCTCATACAAAATACCTCCTTTTATTTATATATTTTTTAATTTTAGTCCTCAATCATTGCAATTCTTCTGATGTGTCTTTCATCATTTGAAAAAGGAGTTTCAAGAAACGCCTTTACAATTTCAAGGGCAAGACCCGCACCGACAACTCTGCCGCCCATGGCAAGTATGTTCGCATCATTATGCTCTCTTGTTGCCTTTGCTGAAAATACATCGTGGCAAAGTGCTGCTCTGATACCCTTAACCTTGTTTGCTGTTATTGAAATACCGATACCCGTTCCGCAGATAAGTATGCCCTTATCACACTCACCGCCTGCAACGGCATTTGCAACCAACTTTCCGTAAACGGGATAATCAACGGAATCGGGTGTGTAGGTTCCGAAATCCTTATATTCTATTTTATTATCTTCAAGATACTTTATTATTGTATTTTTTAATTCAAGACCACCGTGGTCACAACCCAATGCTATCATTGTTTACCTCCAAATTACTTACACCGTTATAATGTCGTAGCCTGCCGCTTTTTTCAATCTGTTCATAATGGCAAGCCCCAACTCGTCCTCGGGGAGTCCCTCCGCAAAGACTTTTTCAATGCCCAAATAATCACACTTTCTGAGCATTTTGAATATATTCGCCGCTATTGTTGCAGGCTCTTTTCTGCTGCCCACAACAAGCACCTGTGCGTTTTGATATCTGTCCTTTGTTTCCTCTGTGGCAATCACACCGACACTGATGCCCTTTGTCTGTGCCACCATTTCATTTATCTTAGGCACAATACTTTCAACCTCACCGGTAACTATCACTACATCGGCACTCGGGGAATAATGAGTGTAACTCATGCCCGGTGCTTTAGGTTTTTCACCGGCTTCAAGCTTTGTTACAACAGCCTTATCGATTTTCAGTTCACCCACAACTTCCCTTATCATATCGGGAGTTATTGAACCCGGTCTGCAAAGGCAGGGGATATCCTCCGTCACATCTATAATGGTGGATTCAAGCCCAAACTCGCAAGCGCCGCCGTCAATTATCATATCTATTTTACCGCTTAAGTCAAATTCGACGTGTGATGCCCTTGTGGGACTTGGTCTGCCCGATGTGTTGGCACTGGGTGCGGCAATAGGCTTACCACACGCTTTTATAAAGCACTGTGCCGCCTTATTTTCGGGGAAACGCACAGCAACGGTATCAAGTCCGCCGGAAGTTGCCTTTGGCACTATATCCGATTTTTTGAATATCATAGTCATCGGTCCGGGCCAATACGCTTTTGCAAGCATTTTTGCTTTTTCGGGCACTTCCGTCACAAGCGGGTAAAGCTCTTCTATGCTTGATATATGAAGTATGAGCGGATTATCGGACGGTCTGCCCTTTGCGGCATATATTTTTTTGACCGCCTCGGGATTAAGTCCGTCACCGCCAAGCCCGTAAACCGTTTCTGTCGGGAATGCCACAAGACCGCCCGAAAGTATTATTTCGGCGGCCTGTGAAAAAGTGTCTTTATTTTCCGCAGGATTATGCGGATTTATTTTGCAAATTTTTGTTTCCAAATTCAACACCTTATTTCGTGTTTTATAAAAATCCTATTATCTACCGCAGCAATGCTTATATTTCTTACCGCTGCCGCAAGGACAAGGATCGTTTCTGCCAACCTTAGCATCCTTGTTTACGATAGTTGTAGACTTCTTCTGAGCCTTGTAAAGAGACTTTCTTTCTTCCTCGGTGAAGATATTATCCCACTGTGGAAGAGCGTAAAGATGGTCAGCCTTGTATTCAACCATCTTCTTATAAAGAACCGTGAAGTCAATCTTGATATCGACTTCTGTATCCTCTGTGAGCTTTTCAAGCTCAAATCTTGTTTCCTGAGTTTCGTTAAGACCATCGATAAAACCAACGATATGAGCGGCAGGCATAGCAAACTTTGTGCTGAGCTCCTTTATTGTGCCCTTGATTTCCGTAACCTTATCACCAAGGATGTATTCATATATTTTCTGTTCTGTTGGAAGATATAAATCCCAGAACTGGGGATTAGGTCTGCCGTCACGGAAATATGCTGCGCATATCCACTGTTCATATAAAGTCATTTTTGTTTTCCTCCTGAGTTGCGATTGTAAATCATCTAAATTATATTTTTATATATTAATGTGCAATCCGTAATTACACATACAGACATATTTTACTATAAAAACACCGAATTGTCCAGTGCTTTTTTTATTTGTTTGATATTTTTTTAAAGAACCTTATCCAAAAGCTCCTTTACAGACTGCGCATATTCAACGCTTATGCCTTTGATACGGCTTGCTTCTTTCATATTTGCCTTTGGCACAACACACCTTTTAAAGCCTAGTTTTGCCGCCTCCGCTATCCTTTTTTCAGCCATCGAAACGGCACGAAGTTCTCCCGTCAAGCCAATTTCACCAAAAACAATGGTATCGTGCGGTATGGCAATATTTCTGTAGCTTGAGGCTATTGCTGCAACAACCGCCGCATCAAGTGACGGTTCGCCCGCCTTTATGCCACCCGTAAGGTTTATATAACTGTCGTAGCTTGCAAGCTGCAAACCTGCCCTTTTTTCAAGCACTGCTATAAGCAATATCACCCTGTTATAGTCCATACCCGTTGCCATTCGCCTCGGCATATTGAAACTTGTGAAGCTCACAAGCGCCTGAACCTCAATCAGAATAGGTCTTGTACCCTCCAGTGAGCAGGTCACCACAGAACCCGCAACATCCAAAGGTCTGCCGCTGAGCATATATTCCGATGGATTTTCGATTTCTCTCAAACCCTCGTTGCACATCTCAAAAACACCGATTTCATTTGTGCTGCCGAAACGGTTTTTCACTGCACGCAGTATTCTGTAACTTGCCCTTTTGTCCCCCTCGAAATAAAGCACGGTATCCACCATGTGTTCAAGCATACGTGGACCTGCAATTGCACCGTCCTTTGTAACGTGACCGACAATAATCACGGAAATATTTTTCCCCTTGCTTATGTGCATGAAGCGTGAGGTTGCTTCCCTCACCTGTGTGACAGAACCCGGTGCGGATGCCACCTCATCCATATACATGGTTTGAATGGAATCTATGATAACATAGTCGGGGCTTTCCGCAGCAATCGTACTTTCTGCTATACCGATGTTTGTTTCGGAAAGCAGCATAAGATTAGGCGTTGTTATATTAAGTCTGTCGGCTCTGAGTTTTATTTGCTGAACGGATTCCTCACCACTGACATAAAGCACGGTTTTTCCGTTATCCCCAAGTCTTTGGCAAATCTGCAAAAGCAGTGTGGATTTACCTATACCGGGGTCACCGCCCACCAATGTGAGCGAACCCTGCACAAATCCACCGCCAAGCACTCTGTCAAGCTCCGCAAGTCCCGTTTTTGTCCTTGTTTCGTTTGTGGGCAAAACCTGAGAAAGAGAATACGTCTTTGCCGCAGGTGTGAGCTTTGTTGGCGAAAATCTTGTCTGCACCGTTTCCGTCTCTTCATCAAAAGTGCTGAATTTGCCGCAATCGGGGCACTTACCGAGCCACTTGCCGGTTGTGTAGCCGCAAGACGAGCAAATATACTTTATTCTTGCCTTAGCCATAACATAAAGCCTCTTATTCGCCTATTATCTTTTCAATTTTAACTTCAATCGGTTTTTCGGAAAGTTCCGCACTGAAACCTACCTTACCTGTCATATTTGTTTTGATACTTTCAAGCATTATATCATCAACAACAACTCTGTAATGAGTATCGGGATTAAGCTCCAATGTTATAAGTGTGCTACCATTACCCTCAACGGTAAATGTTGTCACTTTTTCGGAAACACTCAAATTGTGCACAGCTGCACCCGGTACTGTTTCGAGTAAAAGCTTTGTATTTTTTGAAAGACGTGTAACGTCCTTATGAGTTCTCACCTTATATAAATCTTCGCCTACTTTAAAATCTTCAACCTTTCTTTTTTCAACAGCCTTGTAATCACCAAAGCTGATTGTGTTGTCCGCTTCAAGACGGATTGCTTCTTCAATTATTGCCATATTAATATCCTCCCATATTTGCCTGAATTTCGACAAATTTGTATTTACCTATAATTATAGCAAAAATTTTGCACTTTGTATAGTGAAAATTTAATTAAAATCAAAAAAATTTTACAAATTTCGCCACAGCTTTTTTATCAAGATGAATTTCAATATCAGCACATAAAACACTACATTTAATAAGAAAGTTTTTACCGATTTTGTCGAATTACAATTGACTTACTAACTTTTTTGTGATACAATCAATATATTATTTTTAAGTATTTGTGAAAGGAGCAAATCAAATGGTTTTTGCTGACTTGTTTTTTCTTTATGCTTTCATACCTTGTTTCGCACTGTTCTATTTTTTAGGCGGTCTTTTGGACAATGTTATCAATAATAATAACAATTCGGATAGCTCCGTTTGTCACGTGCGAAATGCCATACTGATTGTTTTTTCACTTATATTTTATGCTTGGGGTGAACCGAAGCTTGTTTTGCTTATGCTTTTCAGCATTGCCGTAAATTACGGTTTCGGACTTTTGATTGAAAAAACAAATCATCCGAAAATTTCTTTTGTTTTCGGTGTTATATTCAACATAATAGTGCTTGGAATATTCAAGTATTTTAATTTTATAGTTTCAAACCTTGCTTTTTTCGGCGTAAAAATCAACGCACCGGAAATTGCCCTGCCTATAGGTATAAGTTTTTATACTTTTCAGGCACTTTCATACATAGCGGATGTATACACAAAAAAAGCACCCGCACAGAAAAACTTTTTCGGACTTCTTCTGTACATAAGTATGTTTCCTCAGCTCATAGCCGGACCTATAGTAAGATATACGGCTATATCATCAAAAATTAATAAAAGAACGGTTACGGCATCAAAAATGGCTGACGGTATATACAGATTTGTGATAGGTCTCGGCAAAAAAGTTATATTTGCAAACCAGCTTTCCGAAATAACCGACAAATTTTTAACGGGTGACATTGCCTCACTTTCGGTTTGCGGTGCTTGGCTTGGCTTGATAGCCTTTTCTTTGCAAATATATTTTGACTTTTCAGCCTACTCCGATATGGCGATAGGTATGGGAAAGTGTATAGGCTTTGATTTTGACGAAAACTTTAACTATCCTTACATAAGCAAGTCTATAACGGATTTTTGGAGGAGATGGCATATATCTCTCAGTTCATTCTTCCGTGACTATGTTTACATACCTCTCGGAGGAAACAGAAAGCACCAAATGCTCAACATATTTGTTGTGTGGCTTTTGACGGGTCTTTGGCATGGTGCAAGCTGGAATTTTGTGATATGGGGGCTTTACTTCTGCGTATTGCTCATATTTGAAAAATTCGTACTCTTTAAGCATAATATTCCGAAAGCCATACTCCACATTTACAGCCTGTTCTTCATAATTTTCGGTTGGGGAATATTCAAATTTGAGGATATAACACTGTTCCCGAAATTTGCGGCTTCACTTTTCGGCTTTGCGGGCGGTGGTTTCATAGACCTTATAGCAAAATCCGCATTTACCGAAAATATATGGCTTTTCGTACTTGCAATTTTGTTCTCAATGCCTATTGGCAAATTTTTGAACAAATTATTTAAATTCGGTATCAAAAACGGTAATCCCGTTTCATTCATGTGTGCCTCAGCCATAAGAACAGTAGTTGTAATAGCAATATTGTTTGCAAGCACAGTTCTTCTCATCGGTGCTACAAACAACCCGTTCCTTTATTTGAGATTTTAACCATTTAAGTGATATCAAGAAAGGTGATATATAATGTCCAGAGTTGAAAAGAAGAAAAATAAGGCTCAAAACAGCCGATACAAGGCATTCAGCATTGTATTTGTTGCCTGCTTTGTAATCGTATATTCGATTTTCACCATCTATTTTGTATTTCTGCCCAAAAGCACCACATCGGAGCTTGAAAAAAGAGAACTTGCAAAAGCACCCGAAATCACGGGTGACAGCCTTTTGGACGGAACATATATGTCCGATATGGATACATATTTCAGCGATTCTGTGCCATTCAGGGACAATGCAATGCAGCTCAACACTTTCTTAACGGGCTTCAAAGGTTTCAACACAGGTGTGAAGATACACGGCACTCCCGTTAAAACTGTTGGTGCTTCGGATGCATTTGCTGTTGCGGAGGATGCAACGGAAACAACCACGGAAGAACCCAAGGGCAATCAACTTATCGAAAAGGCAAATATAGCCGTAAACAATGACGATAAAGCAACAATAAGCAACAACGGTATCGCAATTGTCGGCACGAGAGCACTTATGTTTTACGGTGGAAATTCAAAGATAGAAAACTATGCACAGGTTATAAACAAATATAAAGAAGTTGCAGGTGAAAACGTAAATGTTTACAGTATGGTAATTCCGACTGCCATTTCATTTTACGGCACACCCGAATTGTCAAACTACAGCGTAGACCAGCTTACTGATATCAACCGTATAATTTCGGCGCTTTCTCCCGATGTTAAGGCTGTTGATGTGTATACGCCTCTTTCAAAGCATACAAACGAGGATATATATTTACGTACCGACCATCACTGGGCACCTCTGGGTGCTTACTATGCGGCACAGAAATTTGCCGAGGTTGCGGGTGTTGACTTCATGGATTTGTCACAGTATGAACAGCAGGTGACTCATGGTTACGTCGGCAGTATGTATTCCTACACAAATGACCCGATACTCAAAAACAATCCCGAAGATTTTGTGTACTACGTTCCAAAGGATATTGAATATCATACATATTATTTTGACTACAAACTCAGCAACGGCGACATAGTCGGTACACAACCGGCATACGAGGGTAAATTCTTCTATCACTTTGATGATGGCAACAGCAACGCATATTGCACATTTATGGGCGGTGATTCCAAAATAACCCACGTCCACACAAATAAGGGCAACGGCAGAAAACTCATGATTATAAAGGATAGCTACGGCAATGCCCTCCCCGGCTACCTCTTCGGTTCATTCGAGGATATATATGTGATAGATATGAGATACTTTACCTACAATATGACAAACTACATAAAAAACAGCGGCGTTACGGATATACTCTTTGCAAATAACAGCTTCCACGCCGCCACAAACTCCACCGTGCAATACTATCAAAACTTCCTTACACAGCAGAACAGCTATGTGTGGTAAAAACATATTTAATTGTAACCCCGTGGCACAAACCACGGGGTTGTTTATTATAATTTACAATTCGGTCAAGCCTATTGAACGTTCTTTCCGCCTTCCCTTTTAGTGGTTTTCTCTAACCACACCGTAAAACGGGTGGGTGCAGGGGCAACCCGCCACCACACTACGCAGAGCCACTATACTCTCCGCCCCTGCCCGTTAGGGGTATGGGGCGAATCGGAACGCCCCATCGTTTTTGGTTCTTTTTTCGTAAAAAAGAACAATCTTTTTCTAGGAATTTAGAAAAAAGAAAGTATAAAACCATGTGACATACTTCATACTTTATGAAGGCAAAAAAATGCCCTCCCCATAGGGGAAGGCGATTAAGCGGCCTTACCGCTTTAAAATTTATTCCTCTGCAAGTCTTGCTTCGAGCGCTGCTTTTGCGTCCTCATAGCCGGGCTTACCCAAGAGAGCGAACATATTCTTCTTATAAGCCTCAACACCGGGCTGGTCGAATGGGTTTACACCTGAGATATAGCCGCTGATTGCGAGAGCTTTCTCGAAGAAGTAAACAATCTGACCGAAGTTATATTCGTCTGTCTTATCTATTTCAATCACCATTGTAGGCACACCACCGTCCACATGAGCGAGGAAAGTACCTGCATAAGCCTTTGAATTTACGTACTGTATTGTCTTGCCTGATACAAAGTTAAGTCCGTCAACATTTTCGGGGTCAACCTCAATAGTGATATCTTTCTTTGCATTTGCAACCCAAAGCACGGTTTCAAAAAGATTTCTTGAACCGTCCTGAATGAACTGACCGATTGAATGAAGGTCTGTTGAGAAGTTTGCACTTACAGGGAAGATACCCTTTTGGTCTTTGCCCTCGCTTTCTGCATAAAGCTGCTTGTACCATTCGCCGAACATCTTAAGTGAAGGCTCATAGTTTGCAAGTATTTCTATGCACTTGCCTTTTCTGCCGAGAATCTGTCTTAAAGCGGCATACTTAAGGCAATCGTTTGTTTCAAGATTAAATTCCTTATACTGTGTTGCTGCATCGGCAGCGCCCTGCATAACAGCATCAATATCAATGCCTGCGGCAGCCATAAGCAAAAGACCAACAGGTGTGAGAACGGAAAATCTGCCACCGATATCATCTGTGATAACAAAGGTTTCATAGCCCTCCTTGTTGCAAAGTGACTTCAATGCACCTCTTGCCTTGTCTGTGGTTGCAAAAATTCTCTCCTTTGCACCATCCTTGCCATACTTATCTTCAAGCATTTTCTTGAAAATTCTGAAAGCAATTGCAGGCTCCGTTGTTGTGCCTGATTTTGAAATGATGTTTACGGAAAAATCCTTATCGCCGAGCATTTCAATAATGTCGCTGAGATAATCGGAGCTTATGCTGTTGCCGACAAAATAAATATCCGGTGTGTCGGGATGCTTCTTGCTGTTGTACTGATTACCCTTTATGAAATCAAGAGCAGCGTGACCACCCAAGTATGAACCGCCTATGCCGATAACAACAAGCACTTCACTGTTTGCCTGTATTTTCTTTGCAGCAGCCTTTATTCTTGCAAACTCCTCCTTATCGTAGTTGAAAGGAAGGTCTACCCAGCCAATAAAGTCATTGCCTGCACCCGTGCCACTGTAAAGCAAGTCATTAGCCATCTTCACAGCAGGTTCAATCTTAGCAAACTCATCATCTCTGACAAAATTCTTAATACCGTTAAGTTTTAATTTAATTCCCATTTAATGTACCTCCGTAATAATGATTATAAGTTATTATAACATACATTTTATGAAATTTCCACAATTATTTTTAAAAAAACCAATATTTTTTATTAAACACTGTAAATCCGATTTTCAATAAAGACACTCATCCACCGCTAAAGCGGTCCCCCTTCCCTCAAGGGAAGGCTGAAAACCATTCATCCGACGATTGTTGTCGGAAACACCATGTGTTCCAATTCTCGTTGCCCCGAAATAACGGATGAGGTGTAAAACTCAGATAACCACTCATCCAAATTCTACATTCTACCACTACTCATCCACCGCTGAAGCGGTCCCCCTTCCCTCAAGGGAAGGCTGCGACGGTTGTCGTTAGGAACACCATGTGTCCCCAACCACACCGTAAAACGGGTGGGTGCAGGGGCGAATCGGAACGCCCCATCGTTTTTGGTTCTTTTTTCCAAAAAAAGAACAATCTTTTTCTATTTGATGTGCTCTGAATTGAAAATTTTTATTTCCGGTCTTTTAGGTGCTATTTTTGCAAACACCTTTGCCGTGTACATCGCATCACCCAAAGCGTTGTGGAACTGCTCATCGCCCTCAATACCCAAAAGCTCCACCGCAGTTTTAAGTCCTACGGTGCCTCCCTTGCTGTAGCGCAGGTACCTTGTGGCTATATTCTGCAAATCCATATATTCCATAATCACGGGCGGCTTCACAACGTTGTAGTATGTAAGGTTGCGATACAGTGCCCTCACATCACTGCTGCCCCAAGTGCAAAGCACTTTGTCATCACCTATAAACTTTCTGAACTGTTTGTAAACCGTGGGGAAACTTTCCGCTCCCTTGAAACTCTCGTTTGTCCAACCCGTCATTTTTTGAACAAAAGGGTGCATACGTGGATAAATTTTGGGTTTAATCAGCCTATCAAACTTGTCGGTAATATTAAGTTTTTCATCCACCTTTACTGCACCTATTTGAATGATTTCAAAACGGCAACGAGGGTTTACGGCAAACTTTTCGTCCTCAAAATCAAATGCTTGATTAAACTCAAAATCTAAAACCGTGTACATAATTTTTAACTCCTAAACAAAAAACTTTCTTTTTCTCGTTATTCCTGCTCTGAAATAACCTTTTTTACGATTTCCGCAAATGCCTTTACAGCCTTTGTCCTGTAGCTGTTTTGCTTGTAAGCGATAACAAGCGTCCAAGAAAAGCCCTCCTCACCTATTGAATAATACTTAGGTGGGTTTGACATATCGGAAAACCTGACTGCGCTCTCGGGTATAAAGCTAAAGCCCATACCGGTTGCTGAAAGGCGCAAAGCCGTTTCAATGCTTGCCGTTTCCAAAAGTATTCTCGGCTTTATACCTGCTTTCATAAACAGGTTGTCCGCAATCTGGCGCAATCTCTGTCCGGGGTGAAGGAGTATAAATTCCTCATTTGCAAGTGTCCTGATATCAATTTTAGGATACTTTTCGCTTTCGTCAACTCCCTCTGCCTTAAAATTAGGCGGTGCGGCAAGGAAAATATTTTCCGTCATTATCGGTTCATATTCGATGTTTCTGTCCTTTATAGGCAAATTCATCATACAAACGTCAACGTGTCCTCTCACAAGCATATCTTCAAGCTCGGCTGAAGTTGCCTCTGTGATAATGAGGTCAATGCCTGGGTACTGTTCCTTGAAAACGGGCAAAATCGCAGGCAAAGGGTTGTTAGCCTTTGACGGCGTAAGACCTATGTTAAGTCTGCCCTTTTTAAGTTCTGAAACATCATCAAACTTCTTTTGAAGATTTTCAAGAATGTTGAGTATGTTCTTTGCAGTTTCAATATAAAGCTCGCCCTCGTATGTGAGGTTAAGCGGTGACGTACTTCTGTCGAATATGGTTATGTTAAGCTGCCCCTCAAGCCTGTTTATATACTGGCTGAGTGACGGTTGCGAAATAAAGAGTTTTTTCGCCGCACGTGAAAAACTTCTCTCTTCGTTGATTGTAAGCACGTATTCGAACTGTTTCAAATCCATAAAAATTCCTCCTATTAGCAAATTTTCTCGGTAAATAAAGGCTTACAAATGTGTTATGTATGCATCAAACACTATAAGACTCCACTTTGTAATTACATTATATCACAAAAATTCTGATAATGCAATACTTTATAGTGTAATTCTTATTTAAAATATACAAAAAAAATATTAGATTATTTTCCTATTTATAGTACAATAAGAATATATGAAAAATTTATTAAAAAGGTGAAGTGTCTCACTTTTATTATAACATATATGTTATAATGTAGGCACAAAAACAACACTTTATACTATGTTACCAAATAACATAGTACCCGACAGGAGGAAGTTTTCTAATGAGCAGATTAGACAAAATCAACGAGTTGGTTGAGGCTATGAATGAAGCCAAATCAACGGCTCGTGAGAGAATTGAAAAGCTTTTTGACGAGAACACCTTTGTTGAAATTGGTGCACTCAGAAAAGAAGCGGGCGTTGTAACAGGACACGGCACGATAGGCGACAAACTTGTTTATGCTTACAGTCAGGAAGCTGCTGTGGATGCGGCACAGGCTGAAAAGATTACTAAGATATATGAGCTTGCACTTAAAACGGGCTGTCCCGTTATAAGCATTATGGACTCAAAAGGTCTTAAGCTTGACAACGGTCTTGAAGCTTTCAAGGCTTACGGACTTATGTTCCGCAATCAGACAAAGGCAAGCGGCGTTATACCGCAAATCAGCATTGTACTTGGCAATTGCATTGGTGTGAGCAGCTTTACACCTGCCCTTTCCGATATGGTTATCGCAACAGAGGAAAGTGCAAAGATGTTTATGACAAGCCCTGCCGTATTCCAAGGTCTTGAAGGCAAGGCAACAACTTATGACGCACTCGGCGGCGGCAAGGTACTCGGTGCAAACGGTCTTGCACACATCACTTGCAAAAACGAGGACGAATGTTTTGAAGCGGCAAGAAAGATGATTTCTTTCTTCCCCGAAAACAATCTTGAAACGGCTATCAGCTATTCACTCGACGAGGACGAGCTTAATGCTGTTGATGAAGCACTCAACACAATCGTTCCCGAGGATAACGAAACACCTATTGATATGCAGTACATAATCAAGTCTGTTGCAGACAGAGGTGATTTCTTGGAAGTGCATAAGGATTATGCTCCCGAAATTATCACAGGCTTTGTGAGATTCAACGGTATAACAACGGGTATCGTTGCAAACAACGGCAAGCTTACGGTTGAGGCAACTCAGAAAGCTGCCGATTTTGTAAACGGCTGTGACGCTTTCAATATCCCTATTGTAACATTCACGGATATTGCAGGCTACGAGCAGACACTCGAGCAGGAAAAGCTTGGCATAATAAGCAACAGTGCAAAACTCCTTTTCAGCTTTGCAAATGCAACTGTACCTAAAATAAACATAGTTGTAAGAAATGCAGTCGGCAATCCTTATCTTTTGATGAATTCAAAGCACATCGGTGCGGATATGGTTTACGCTTGGCCGTCAGCCTTTATCACACTTTTGCCGAGAAAGGCAGCCGTTGATATTATCGGCTACCCTGCGGAGGAATTTGACAAGGTAACAACACCTATTGATGCTGCAAGCAAGGGTTATGTGGATACGGTGATAATTCCTTCAAACACAAGAAAGAGAATACTTGTTTCACTCGAAACACTTATGTCAAAAAGAGAGCTTAATCCCACAAGGAAGCACGCAAGCGCAGTATTTTGATAAAACGAGGTGAAAAAGATGTATAATACAGCACTTATGACCGCCGCTGTTGACCTTTCATCCGTTGATAAATGGTCCTACGGCATAATGGTAACAATTATAGGCTTTATGCTTGTTATCTTTGTTTTGCTTGTTATAGCCTTTATACTTACTCTTTTCGGCAAGGTTATGTCCGCACAGGAAAACAAGAGCAAGGAAGCGGCAAAGGTTGAACCGGAACCCGTGAAAACGGTTGCTCCGACCCCTGCACCTGCTCCGGCACCCGTACAGAGTGCAAACCTTATCGACGATAAAGAACTTGTTGCTGTAATCACAGCCGCAATAGCCGCAAGCACAGGCACAAGCCCCGATAAACTCCACGTAAAGAGTTTAAGACAAAGACAGGGCAGCAGAAAAGCTTGGACAAGTGAAGCATTGGCTGAACAGCTTAACACAAATATGTATTGATAGTGGAGGATTTACGATATGAAAAACTACAGAATTACAGTAAACGGAAATGTATATGACGTTCAAGTTGAAGAATTACACGGCAACGTTACTCCGTCACCGAGAGTTGCCGCTCCTGCTCCAACAGCAGCTCCCGCACCGGTTGCACAGGCAGCCGCACCTGCACCTGCTCCTGCAGCAGCTCCTGCCGCACCGGTTGCAGGCGGTGAAAACATCACAGCTCCTATGCCAGGCAACATACTTGACATAAGAGTAAACGTAGGCGATAAGATAGGTGAAAATCAGGTTGTCATCATTCTTGAAGCAATGAAAATGGAAAATGAAATCACTTCTCCTTTTGCAGGCACGGTTGCATCCGTAAACGTAAGCAAGGGACAGAGTGTTAATTCCGGTGATGTACTTGTGACTATAGCAAAATAATTGCGGAGGCAAAAATATGGGTAATTTGATAATAACCTCACTGCAAAACTTTGTTGCAAGTTCAGGCTTCGCACAGTTTTTCGTTGGGGATAATTGGAAATTTTTAATTATGATTGCCGTTGCACTCTTCTTTATGTGGCTTGCAATAGCAAAGAAATTTGAACCTCTTTTGCTTTTACCTATATCATTCGGTATGCTCCTTGCAAACCTGCCGCTTAACGGACTTATGGAAGAGCCTGTTAAAGAGCTTATAAACGTGATAGGCGTTGACCCAACGGGCAACCCTTATCTTGCACAGGTTGCAGGCGAAAACGGTTCAAACGGTGGTCTGCTTTGGTACATATTCCAAGGTGACGAGTTGGGTATCTTCCCTCCTCTTATCTTTATGGGTGTCGGTGCACTTACGGACTTCGGTCCTCTTATCGCAAACCCGAAGAGTTTGCTCCTCGGTGCTGCAGCACAGTTTGGTATATTTGCCGCTTTTCTTGGTGCTCTCGCACTCGGCTTTGACTTTAAAGAAGCGGCTTCAATAGGTATCATCGGTGGTGCGGACGGTCCTACAAGTATCTTCCTCACAACACAGCTTGCACCTCACCTTCTTTCAAGAGTAACGGTTGCGGCATACTCATATATGGCACTTGTGCCTATAATTCAGCCACCTATAATGAGGCTTTTAACAACAAAGGAAGAAAGACAGATAAAGATGGAACAGCTCAGACCTGTTTCAAAAAGGGAGAAAATTCTCTTCCCTATAGTAACAGCTATACTTGTTATCCTTATACTTCCCGACACTGCATCACTCATCGGTATGCTTATGCTGGGTAACCTCTTAAGAGAAAGCGGTGTTACGGATAAACTTGCTCACCACGCTTCCGAAGCGCTTATGTACTGCATAAGCATATTCATCGGTATCAGCGTTGGTGCCACAACAAGAGCCGACCAGTTCTTACAGCTTGAAACAATAAAGATTCTTGTTCTCG
>CAZUXS010000011.1:0-27041 GCA_964624605.1 uncultured Lachnospiraceae bacterium
ACTACCTGCTCCGTCACAAGATAGGGGGAAAGCTGAGATGCTTATGTGGTTGCCACACCAACCGATATTTTTTTTGAAGTTTTGATTTATAAAAAATCAACGGGAGGATGATGAAAATGGATTCATCAACAAATAAACTTGTGGATATTGAAACAATTTCAATAGACAAAAATTTAAGTACGGCAGAAAGAGTTGAAAGTTTTTTAAGACAAATCAAAGATCCATACCATTTCACTTGCAAAGGAGTAAGTGTAACCGTATCATTTGATAAAAACGGTGGAACTCTTGAGGAAAATTTGAAAAATTATTTTAAGGAAACACTGATTAAGTCACTAAGATAGGTTTGAGATGATTTGTCACAATTAGAGAAAAAGGCACGAAAACGCAGTCGAAGCCTGCGTTGAGGGACTTTGACGAATAAGTGTGGTAAATCAGCCAAAGCTATAAAAGATTATTTAATCAGTGTTTCCTTGAATCAAAAATTATGTAAATTTTTTTAGAAAAACGCCGAAAAGCAGTAGACAAAATTCATAGGAAGTGCTATACTGACTATGGACTAAGTAAAAATTTCATAATTTTCATAAAGCCATCTTCAAAAATGGTTTTATAAGTGTGTGTATTCACCCTTGAATAGCTTTGCGTTTTTCTCGCTTAAAACTATTTTAAGAGGTGATTTTTTTATGCACAAAGATTTAATTTACAATGCGGATATTTATGTTCGCATATCTCGTGATGACGGGGACAAAGAGGAAAGCGACAGCATAGCCAACCAAAGAGCATTGATACAAAATTACTTAAAAACAAAACCCGAATTTAAGCTACATAAAATCAGAGTTGATGACGGTTATACGGGTGTTAATTTTGACAGACCGGCTTTTACGGAAATGCTTGATGATATTAAATCGGGTAAAGTAAACTGTGTTATTGTAAAAGACCTTTCTCGTTTCGGTAGAAACTACATAGAAAACGGCAAGTATATCACAAACATATTTCCGTTTTTGGGTGTACGCTTCATAGCCATAAACGACAACTTTGATACCGGTGGCAATATCAATTCTTCCGAGTTGACGGTGTTCCATTTCAAAAACATTTTGAACGATGCCTATTGTAATGACATATCTATAAAAGTGCGTAGTCAACTTGACATAAAACGCAAAAACGGTGACTTCATAGGCTCTTATGCTCCATACGGATATTTAAAAGCACCCGAAAACAAAAATATGCTTATCATAGATGAAAGCGTAACCGATATAATACGAAATATTTTCGATTGGAAGTTATCGGGTATGAGTTCTTTAAGAATAGCAGGAAAACTCAACGAACTTTGTATTGCCTCACCTATGGAACACAAAAAGGAACTTGGCATAAAATTCGGCACAGGTTTTCGCAAAAAAATAAAATCCGAATGGACAGCAAGGGCAGTATCAAGAATACTATCAAACAAAGTTTATATAGGTACTCTTGAACAAGGAAAGACCACAACACCAAACTACAAAATCAAAACAAGAGTAAACAGAAATTGTGAAGATTGGTTTGTGTGTGAAAATCATCATCAAGCAATTATAGATAAAGATGTTTTTGAAAAGGTACAAACACTACTTTGTGAGGATACAAGAGTTGCACCGGATAATGATGAGGTATATATGTTTTCGGGCATTGTAAAATGCGGTAAATGCGGCAGTAATCTTACACGCAAAAGCTGTATTTCAAGGAACGGAAAATCACACTATTACTACTATATATGCCTTTCAAACAAGAATAAAATGGGTTGTGACAACAAAATGTGCTTTCCTGTGACTAAACTTGAGCAGATTGTTCTTGAAAGTCTTAATACTCACATTAAAAATTTTATCGAAGTTAAGAGGTTAGCCGATTCTGTTCCCGCTATGTCTTTTAAAACAACCGAAACAAAAAAGTTGGAGGTTGAAAAAGATAACTTGACAGAGGCTCTTAAAACATCGGAAAGACACAGCCTTGAACTTTATGAGGACTTCAAATCAAGTCTTATAAGTGAAAAAGAATACAAGGCAATTAAAGCGGTTTATACAGAAAGACAAGAGCAAATTACAACAAGGCTCAACGCTCTTAACAAAAGATATGAACTGCTTACTTCACATAGTTGCTCACTTTCAATATATGATAAATTTGATGGTGAAAACGGAATAAAGGAATTAACAAGACAACTTTTGCTGTCACTTATAGATAAAATCCTTATTTACGATAAAAACACCATTGAAATAAAATTCAAGTATCAATTCGAATATGATTTAATGCTTGAACACATCAAATATGCGGAGGTGATGTAGTATGGCAAGAAAAAGCAGAAAGAACATTGTGGCTCAAACTTCAAAACACAGTGAAGAAACAAATAAAACAGCTTTATATTTAAGACTTTCCGTGGCTGACAATGGAAATACAGAAGCTAACAGCATTGAAAATCAACAGAAGTACATTGAAGAAAATCTCTGCCGTTTTGAAAACATAAATGTTGTAAAGATATTTACAGATAACGGATTTTCGGGGACTAACTTCAATCGTGATGCTTGGCAAGAACTGTTTTCGGATATACAAAGCAAAAAAATAAATTGCGTTATTGTAAAGGATTTTTCAAGACTTGGAAGAAACTTTATTGAAACCTCAAATATGATTGAAAAAGTATTTCCTTTCCTTGGTGTAAGATTCATTTCAATCAATGATAACTATGACAGTTTCAGAGATAAATATTCATCCAAACTCATTGAAATATCTTTCAAAAACATAATGAATGAGTGCTATGCACGAGATATTTCAAAAAAGATTATATCCGCAAAAACAGCAAGGCAATCAAGCGGTTACATAACAACAAGCCACATAGCTTACGGCTATAAATTATCCGAGGACAGAAAAAGTCTTGTTATTAACGAGGATACAGCACCCGTTGTCAAAAAAATATTTGAATGGAGATTATCGGGTGTACCAATAGGCGAAATAATAAAACGGCTCAGATTTCTTGCCGTACCATCGGTTGGACAGTATTTATATTTAAGTGGGAAAGGCTATGAGAAATATGCAACCTCCGCTTGGTCAACAGCAAGCATAAAGCATATCCTTGCCGACAAAACTTATGTGGGTGACTTAATTCAAAATAAAACACGAAAAAGAGTTTTTGAGGAAAACAAACAAATAAAAACAAGTTTCGATGAATGGTTTGTGAGAGAAAACGCACATATACCGCTTATTTCAAGAGCCGATTTTAAAAAGGTGCAAGAACTCAAAGCAAAGCCCTATGTAAAATCAAAGCATATAAATCCTTTGGTGAGTAAGGTTAAATGCGGTAAATGCGGTTATCGTATGACGAGAATGTACAGAGATAACGGCAAAACTTATTGGCATTGTCCAAGTCATCAAACACAACTTAAAGAAAGATGCGGTATTCACATACTTGACAAGGTGTTGTATGATACAATATCAACCACATTGCGTATGTATTCCGATATAACCGTGGAGCAACTTTCTGCTATGGATGCAATATACAAGTCCGAAAAGATGAAAAACAAACTGTCCCTGCTTGATAAAGAACTTTGTGACCTAAATAATCAATCAATGGCAATAGGCAATAAGCTGTTGGCTCTTTATGAGGATTACAAGAATAATGTTGTAAACAAACAGGATTATGAATGCATACGCAAAGACTACACCGACAGACACAGTAAACTTGTGGAAGATATTGAAATGCTTACCGCAAAACGGAACACCCTTTGCGATGAAAACAGATTTCGTAAGAAATTGAATAAAATAATTTCAAACACATTCAGCAAAACCAACGATGAATATATTTGTTCTTTGGTTAAAGAAATCAGAGTGTTTTCTTCGGATTGTATTGAGATTGACTTCACATTTCAAGACAGCTTTAAGGAACTTGCAGACTTTATAAACGGATGGGAGGACTTGGTATGAGTGTGACAGCTATGTATTTAAGACTTTCCGATGATGATGCGGATTTTAATGCAATAAAGACGGAAAGCGAAAGTATATCGGGACAGAGGATAATTATCCGGAACTTTATTAACAGTATTCCCGAACTTAAAAATACCGAAATTAAGGAGTATTGTGATGATGGATATTCGGGCGTAAATTTCAACCGACCGTCTGTCACAAAATTACTTGCCGATGTAAAAAGCGGTTTAATAAAGTGTATAGTGGTTAAAGACCTTTCCCGTTTCGGCAGAAACTTTGTTGAAGTCGTGGACTATCTTGAACAGATATTTCCGGTGCTTGGCATCAGATTTATAGCCGTAAATGATAATTATGACAGCAATAACAACGGCAATTATTCTTCAAATATGGAGGTTGCTTTCAGAAACCTTATGAATGAGGAATACAGCAGAGATATTTCAAACAAGGTTAAAGCGGTTAAAGACTTACATAAGAAACAAGGCTTGTTTTTGGGAGGTATAGCACCTTACGGATATAAGGTGGTCAATAAAAGATTGGTTATTGATGAGTATGCGGCAAATATCGTAAGACAGATATTTAGACTTGCAGAAATGGGTGTGTCTTTTATAAATATCGCAAAGGCTCTCAACGATGAACACATAACACCGAGAGGTATTTATTCCGGCAATGCTAAAAATGTTGTTTATTGGAAAGCAAAAACTGTTTCAAATATTCTTCATAACAAGGTTTACACAGGTACGCTTATAAACAATAAGCAAACAAGTATATCACCAAGGGTTATGAAAAATAACATTTCCGATGATTGGCTTGTGTTTGAAAATCACCACGAGCCGATTATTGACAGCAGCACCTTTGAAAATGTGCAAAAACGCTTTCACAAATTTACAACAAAAAAATGCAACAACATTTACTATGAGGAGTTTAAAAACAAGGTGTACTGCAAAGGCTGCGGACAGCTTCTACAACGGCACTACACAGCGAATGACTATGTACTCCAAAAAGCCGTTAAATCATTCTATTTCAAATGTGATTACGGAACAAGGGACAGTTGCTGTTCTGATAGAGTTTATATTGAAACTCTCAACGATGTGGTTAAAAACGCTCTGAAGGTCTATATTGAGGTGATTGAGGGTAACATTGATAAGATTACCGCCAAGTATTCAACAACCCAACAACAAGCCGAGAGAACGCTCAAATCCATTTCAGATGAAATAAAGACTCTTGAGGATAAAATACTGGTTGAATATACCAATTACCGCAGTAACTCAATTTCAAAAGCGGAATTTGTATCAAGACGAGAAAGAATTTCGGATAAGATATTTGTTCTTAACACCGAAAGGGAAAAACTTGAAAAAGAAATTCAACCATCCGAAACATTAACCCAAGCCGAAAACTTAATAACCGAATACAAAAATAACACAATCCCCGATGCGGAATTGATAAAAAGGTTAGTTAAAAAAATCTATATATCCTCCGCTAACGAAATTGAAATCGAGTGGAATTTTGAAGATGTTTTTGATGTTTGGGAATAATTGAAAAATTTGAAAATAAATTTTCTTGAAAAAATTATAAAAAATGTTTTGCACTGTCTTGACAGTATCGAATAGTGGTAACGGTATCCGGTATTGTATAGCTTGTTCCGGACTTTTTAGGGGGATAGGCATAAATTGTTTTTTTATCTTTACTAAAAAGAATTCCATCGTCAATTGTAAAATAGTCATTGTTTTCCGAAATATATATATTTTGCAAGTTTTCGCAATTTACAAAAGCAGCTTTACCAATAGACTTAATTGAATCGGGTAGGATTATGCTTTCCAAATTTCTACATCCGGAAAATGCAAAATTATCGATGCCGGTAACTGCTACTTCATTGATTGTATCGGGGATAACAGCCGATGTTATTTCCTCATCGGCACCGGTAATTTTACCGATACTTTCTCTAAAATAAATATTCCCGCCATCGACGGCATACGTTATATCCGTACTTGATTTGTACATTGCTTCAACCTTAGTATCTTCCGCTTTTTCTTCCGCAAAAGCAACATTCACCGCACCAAATGCCATAACCGTTGCAAGCAACATTGCCGTTAATCTTTTTAGTTTCATTTTTAAAGCCTCCTTTTTTGTTTGCATTGTATATTCTTGTAAGCAACTATAATGTTATAAGAATTTTAAAACCTATAACATTACAGTTGCTTAACATTTTTATACGTAAAGTTTTGCAATTTGAACTTTATGTTTTATTTCTCACACGGCATTATAAAATCAAAGTTCAATGATTTTTGAAGTACAATTGAAGCATCGTTGGCATCAATTTTGTCATCAGCGTTCACATCTATATATTTTTTGAAATCCGATGTGTTTTTCTCTATATCCGTGATAAAGTCAAGGTTGAGTGACTTTTCCAAAATCATTGCGGCATCTGCGGCGGTTATGATTCCGTCGCCTGTTGCATCGCCGTATGTGAATTTTGTTTCGGAAGAGGTATAGGTTATTTTTGTTGTTACGGGATACAACTGCGTGTTGTCGGCAACAGAACCTTGTTCACAGGTGATGTTTTTAAGTGATGAGCAATTTGCAAATGCATTTTTGCTTATCGTTTTAACTGTGCTTGGTATTGATATGCTTTCAAGTGAAAGAACGCTGGCAAAAGCGTTTTCACTTATTCCGCTGACTTCCACACCGCCAATATTTTCCGGAATATCTATAGCGGTTACGGAGCTGTCACAACCAACAATCTGCTGTGTGGATGGGTCAAAATAAAGGTTGCCACCCGTCACGGAAATTGAAACGGTGGTTGCTTCCGTGGTTGACTCGGTTGTGGTGGCTGTTGTAGCTTCCGTTGTGGTTGTAATTGTGGTAGCCTCTGTGGTTGATTCCGTTGTTGTTGTGGTTGTTGAGGAATGCTTAATTATGGCAAGCTCATCACAGTATGTGGTTGTGGTGGTTGTGGTTGTTGTAATCTCCGTTGGAATCTCCGTTGTAGTGGTTGTTGAGGAATGCTTAATTATGGCAAGCTCATCACAGTATGTGGTTGTGGTGGTTGTGGTGGTTGTAATCCACGTTGGAATCTCCGTTGTAGTGGTTGTGGTAGCCTTAGTGGTGTTTTCTGTTGTAGTTGTAGTAGATTCAGTTTGGTCTGAATAAATATACATTATTGTTGTATTTTTATCATAATGGTCAGCATTATCAGCATAACTTTCCCTATAGCAGTACACTTTCTTCAAATCACTGCCGAAAGCATATTTGCCGATAGAAGTAACCGAATCAGGTATCGTTATACTCGTTAATTTATGGCACCAAAAGAAAGCCATATAACCGATAGAAGTAACCGAATTGGGTATTGTAATATTCGTTAATTCAGAACAATGAGCGAAAGCATCATCACCGATAGAAGTAACCGAATTGGGTATTACAACATCTGTTAAACTTTTACAACTATCGAAAGCATTATAACCGATAGAAGTAACCGAATTGGGTATTACAACATCTGTTAAACTTACACAAGCACTAAAAGTACCACTATCTATAGAAGTAATTGAATTTGGTAATGTAACGGTTTTTAAACTTATGCAATCACTAAAAGCTTCACTACCGAGATAAGTAACAGAATCGGGTATAGCTATATTTTCAAACTTTTTACAATAATTAAAAGCATTATTACCAATAGAAGTAACGGTATCGGGTAATGTAATATCCGTTAATTTATTGCAATTATAGAAAGCCCAGGCACCGATAGAAGTAACGGAATTAGACATTGTAACGTTTTTTAAATTATTACAATTATAGAAAGCCTTTTCACCAATGGAAGTAACTGAATCAGACATTGTAACATCCGTTAAACCGGAACACAACATGAAAGCCTTATCACCGATAGAAGTAACCGAATTGGGTATTACAACATCTGTTAAACTTTTACACCTATTGAAAGCCATAGAATCGATAGAAGTAACCGAATCCGGTATTACAACATCTGTTAAACTTTCACAAATACTAAAAGTACCATACTTTATAGAAGTAATTGAATTTGGTAATGTAACAGTTTTTAAACTTCTGCAACCATAAAAAGCTTCGCTACCGAGATAAGTAACAGAATCGGGTATAGCTATATTTTCAATCTTTCTACAAGAATTAAAAGCATCCTTACCAATATAAGTAACGGTATCGGGTAATGTAATATCCGTTAATTTATTGCAATCATAGAAAGCATTATCACCGATAGAAGTAATGGAATTAGACATTGTAACTTTTTTTAAATTATTACACCGATAGAAAGCATCCTTACCAATGGAAGTAACTGAATCAGCCATTACAACATCCGTTAAACTGTGACACACCATGAAAGCCATATTACCAATGGAAGTAACAGAATTGGGTAGGGTTATACTTTCCAAATCTTCACATCCATAAAATGCAGAAGATCCAATAGCGGTAACTTTTACATCTTCAATTGTATCGGGAATAACAACAGATGTTATTTTCGTATCTGTTTTTGTAACTGTACCGGTTGATTTATCAAAATAAATATTTCCACCATCGACGGCATACGTTATATCTGTACTTGCTACTATCTCTTCAACCTTAGTATCCTCCGCTTTTTCTTCCGCAAAAGCAACATTCACCGCACCAAATGCCATAACCGTTGCAAGCAACATTGCCGTTAATCTTTTTAGTTTCATTTTATAGCCTCCTTTTTTGTTTGAATAGCATATCCGTATAAATAATATGTTTTTTGAGTCTGAAATTTTATCGCTGCTTAATACTTTGCGTGATTATATTAAGTAAATTATCAGACGGGGACAATGTTTATACAGTATGCAAAATATGTTTAATTCTTATGAAGTATTATACAATATTATCAATTGCTTGTCAATGATTTATAGGATAAATTATTAAAAGTGTTGTATTTAAGAACGGTATATAATATCTTGATTGGTATTTACTGCCTAAAAATAATGTTCAAAAGATTAGGTGATGGGGAGGTGGGGTCAGTTGCGGGATTTAGTTAAATGTGTGAAGTGAGTTGAAACGATGGGAATTTTGATATAATATCGATTGTTTTTGTAAAAAAATAAACCATCTGCAACCGGATGAAAAAACATCCGATTGCGACAGTTTGATTTAAAAAATTTATTAGTGTCTGAAATGACGCATACCTGTGAATACCATAGCTATGCCGTATTTGTTGCAAGCATCAATGCTGTCCTGGTCTCTTATTGAACCACCCGGCTGAATTATTGCCGTGATACCTGCCTTTGCTGCTGCCTGTACGCAGTCATCAAATGGGAAGAAAGCATCACTTGCGAGCACTGCACCCTTTACAACATCTTCGCCGAGCTGCTTTGTGCCGTGGTCGATAGCCTGTTCCGTTGCCCAAATTCTGTTTACCTGTCCCGGACCTACACCGACTGACTGCTTATCCTTGCCTATTGCAATGCCGTTTGACTTTGTATATTTAACAATCTTCCAAGTGAAGAGCAAATCTTCCATTTCCTTATCGGTTGGCTTTCTTTCCGTCACAACCTTAAGCTCATCACCGAGGAGCTTTGTATCAACGTCCTGAACGAGTATACCACCGCTTACTTTCTTAACGTCGAAAGCTGTTTCCGGCTGCTTCTTATCTATGTTATCAAGTGTGAGAAGTCTGATATTCTTCTTCTTTGCGAGAATTTCAAAAGCATCATCATCAAAGCCCGGAGCAAGAACTATTTCAAGGAAAATTTTGCTTATTTCCTCTGCTGTAGCCTTGTCAATTACTCTGTTTGCACATACGATACCGCCGAAAATTGAAACTGGGTCTGTGTTATATGCCTTAACATAAGCCTCGTGAATATCCTTGCCGCTTGCAACACCGCAAGGGTTTGAGTGCTTGCAGGCAACGATTGTAGGCTCATCGTATTCCTTCAAAAGCTCGAGAGCACCGTGAGTATCGTTGATGTTGTTGAATGAAAGCTCTTTGCCGTGGAGCTGCTTAAGTGATGTGAGCATACCCTCATTTGTGCCGACTTCCTTATAGAAAGCTGCCGCCTGATGTGGGTTTTCGCCGTATCTCATATCCTGAACCTTTTCAAATGTCATGCTGAGAGTTTGAGGATATTTTTCAATGCCTGCCTTTGGACGAAGGTAGTTCGCAATCATGCTGTCATAATATGCAGTGTGGTTGAATACCTTTGCGGCAAGGTAGAAGTTTGTCTTTACGGAAACAGAGCCGTTTTCCTTTATTTCGTCAATAACTTGGTCGTAATCGGCAGGGTCGATGATTACGGAAACATCCTGATAGTTCTTTGCTGCCGCGCGGAGCATTGTAGGGCCGCCGATATCGATGTTTTCGATGCAATCTTCAAGTGTAACGCCCGGCTTCATTATAGTCTGCTTGAAAGGATAAAGGTTTACAACAACCATATCAATGAGGTCAACACCGAGTTCCTTAACCTGTCTCATGTGCTCCTCGTTGCTTCTCATTGCAAGAAGACCTGCGTGGATGTTGGGATGGAGAGTTTTTACTCTGCCGTCAAGACACTCCGGAAAACCCGTTACTTCGGAAATGCCGATTACAGGTAAGCCTGCATCAACAAGTGTCTTGTATGTACCACCTGTGGATACAATCTCAATACCCAAATCGTTAAGTCTTTTGGCAAAGTCAACTATGCCTGTCTTGTCTGAAACGCTGATTAATGCTCTTTTCATTTAGATATCCTCCTTAAATATAAAAAAAGACCGCAGGAAATAAACGTGTGTATGTTTATTACCCAGACGGTCGGTATCACAAATATAAGCCACACTCCACATGGTCAATTCCATCAATCCGTCAGTCGTGTGACATGGGAAACGCCCTATAAAATAAGTGTAACAATTTTGTTTTATTTTGTCAAGAGGTTTGTATAAATATTTTTTATCGTATGCGTTATGATATGAAGGCGGCAGATATATATAATTAAAAAATGTAATATTTTTTATCATTTAATCTAATTGCTGAAAACGAAAGCTATTATTATGTGATTTTTATATATTTTTTACCATAAGGAACTGTTGACATGGAAAAATATAGCTGTTATAATTAAAAAGATATTCTGTTTATCAAGGATATCATCGGAATTTAATTCCACCGGTGTATTGCCTATGCATTACACCGATTTGCAATAACTATGTAATACAATTAGGAGAAATTTTTATGAAACATGATGTAAATGACGGCAATGGTGAGATAACCATAGATTTGTTGAAGCTGGTACAGAATTTGCTTACAATCCGCAATATATCAATGATGGTAGTTGTCGGAGTGCTGTGCGGATTTGTCTCTTATATGATTTCGAGCTATGTTTTGCCGAAAAAATATACATCAGCTCTGTCGATGTACGTAAACAGTACGGATAAGATACATAAATCGGATACGGAGGATGTCACAAATTTGACGGTGTCACGTAATTTGGTTGATTCCTATGTGGTTGTGCTCAGCAATGATGTTGTTATGGAAAAGGTTGGCTTGGTATTGCTTGAAAAGTATGACAAGAATACACTTTCCGAATATTTCACCATTGATGAAAATGAAAACGGAAGTTACATAAAGGCTAAATACATAAAGCCCTGTTTTTCAATAGCTCCCGTTGATGAAACGGAGGTTCTTCAGGTTAGTGCAACAACGGGTAATCCGCAACTTTCGGCAGATATGTGCAATGCAATGAGTTCGCTTGCACCGGATTTTTTAATGCGTGTTGTAGGGGCAGGTTCTGTTGAGGCTATAGGTGATGCAATTCCCCCTGATAGCAAGTCATCCCCGAATAATACGAAAAATACGCTTATGGGCATTGTGATGGGTATTTTGGTTGTTGGTTTTATACTGGTGATAAGAATACTTATGGACAATAAGATAAGAGATGTGGAAATTTTCAGAGCACTCTTTGATTATCCCGTAATAGGTGAAATACCGCTTCTTGCGAATAATGATGAAACACGCGATAAGAAAAAGAGTGATAACGGCGGTGTTGAGCTTGATTCGTTCACGGCTGTTGAAGCGTTTAATGCACTTGCAAATAATCTTATGGTTTCAATGACCATGAATGATGAAAAGGTGGTTGTGGTCAGTAGTCCCGAAATGAGCGACGGCAAGACCACGGTTACATTAAATATTGCCAGAACCATGGCAAGAATGAATAAAAAAGTTCTTCTTATAGGTCTTGATTTGAGACGACCATCAATATATAAGAAGATGAAGTTCAGTAACAATGAGGGTTTCATAAGTCTTATGAGTAAATCGGTTAAACTTGAATCCGTTATAAAAAAGGATGAGGAAAGCGGTCTTGATATTCTTCCATCCGGAGGTATAGCCCCAAATCCATCCGAAATGCTTGCAAGCAAGAGATTCAATGATATACTTGAACAGTGTAAGGAGAATTATGATTTTGTTATAATTGATTCACCACCTACAAATATGGTACCGGATGCTTGCATTATATCTAAGATGTGTGCAGGTGTGTTGGTTGTTGTAAGAGCAAATTCCACAGGAATTGATGATTTCAGAAAGATTGCCGAAAATATAAATTTGGCACAGAGTGAAATAATAGGCGTTGTTATAAACGGAATTGAAGAAACACATAAGAAATACGGAAAGAAATACGGTTACAAATACGGTTACAAATACGGATATTACGAAAATACAAATGATAAAGAAAACAAGAGCAACAGAATTATAGATTAAAAAGATTTCGAGCAGTAGAATACTCAATTGAAGGGTAGTTTACTGCTCGAATTTTTTTCTTATTATTTCGTAAAGTCGATGTGTTGCGTAGGCATCGAAATAGGCACGGTGTGCATTCTTGAGTTCTATGCCGAAAAAGTTTGTGAGGTAGGCAAGATTGTGCCTTTCACATTCACGGTTATATTTTCGGCTCATTTTAAGGGTGTCTATAATGTTGTTTTGCATTGAAAGATTATTTTCAAGCAGGTTGCGTTCCAAAAAGCCTATGTCAAAGCGTGCATTGTGTGCGATTATTGTGTCACTTCCTATGAAGTTCACCAATTGGGGCAGGACACAGTCTATTGTGGGTTGGTTGGCAACCATGGCATTTGTTATGTGCACCTTTGATGAAATGAAGCAGGGTATGTACTGCTCGGGGTTGACGAGGGTGGAAAATTTATCTGTTGCTTTTCCGTCTCTTACTTTAACAGCACCTATTTCTATTATTTTGTTGACGGAGGGACTGCCGCCGGTTGTTTCAAAATCCAAAACACAGTATGAGCTTTCGGTTGGTTCATCAAGATAGGTGAAAACACTTTCCGCTTTGTTTTGAACCGGCGTGGTTTTTGCCTGTTTTGTTTCCCTTTGCTTGTAGTTAAAATATTCGTTATTTTGTATATCCGTTTTTTTTACAAGAAAATCCAAAAAATCGTCCATATTAATTTCCCTTACATATTTCTGAAAAGTCCCGTAACCTTACCCAACACTTTTACGTCCTTTATGATGATAGGCTCGTAATCGGGGTTCTCGGGTTGAAGTCTTATATATCCGTCATCCTGTCTGAAAAAACGTTTGCAGGTTGCACTGTCATCCAAGAGAGCAATTATTATATCGTTGTTGCAGGCAGTGCTTTGCTGCTTCACAAGAACGAGGTCATTATTGAATATGCCCGCATTCATCATACTGTTGCCACGTATACGAAGCATAAATGTGTTGTTTTTCACAAATTGATTTGGCACGGGGAAATATCCCTCCACGTTTTCCTCGGCATTGATGGGCACACCTGCGGAAACGTTGCCTATGATAGGCACTTTCACATAGTCCTCCTCACCGTAGCCGCCACCGCCGTAAAAATCGGCATCGTTTATGAGTATAGAACGGTTTTTCGATTTGGAACGTGTTATGTAACCCTTTTTTTCAAGCGTGCTCAAATGAAGGTGCACGCTTGATGTGGATGAAAGGTTTGCCGCCGCACAAATTTCTCTTATTGTGGGTGGTATACCGTTTGTTTTAATCTCAGATTTTATATAATCAAGAATAAGTTTCTGTTTTGGTGTTAAATCAGTCACTTTGTTCAGTCCTTCCGAAAGTATATTCTAGTTTTATTCTAACATAAAAAAAAGAAAAGTAAAGTGTTTTTTGCAAAACTTTGTTGTATATTTTTTGTTGTAATAATGAAATTTATCATTTAAAATTTTTGTATTACCAAAAATTTCCAATTGAATAAAAACGGAGGCTGAAATGAATATAGAACTGGAAAAAACGGACATTGCTTTTATCGTGAAGATAAAAGGCGAGGTGGACCATCACAGCTGCGAGCTTATAAAGGAAAGTGTGGACGGCGGTACGGTGCTTCACAGGTGCAAAAATGTGATATTTGATTTTTACGGGGTGAGGTTTATGGACAGCAGTGGCATAGGTATGCTGATTGGGAGGTATAAAAGGGCTTTGCTCTGCGGTGGCAGGGTGGCTGTGTGTTGCCTGAATACCGATTTGGACAAGCTGTTTTCCCTCACGGGCATAAAAAAGATAATACCCGTGTTTGACAGCATAGAGGATGCAAAAAAATATCTGAGGGAGGTTGATTGAAATGACGGGAAAATTTACGGCTGAATTTGATGCCGTGTCGGAAAATGAGGCTTTTGCAAGAATAATTGTGTCTGGCTTTCTTTTGCCCGCCGACCCGCTCACAAACGAGGTGACGGAGATAAAAACGGCTGTTTCCGAAGCTGTCACAAACTGCATTGTGCACGGCTATGAGGGAGAAAAGGGAACTATAATTTTGAGCTGTGAGCTTGCGGAAAAAAATCTGAAAATAGAGATAGAGGACAGGGGAAAGGGCATTGAAAACACGGCACTTGCAAGAAAACCCATGTTTACCACAAAACCCGATGAGGAAAGAACGGGCATGGGTTTTACAATAATGGAGGCATTTATGGATAGTGTTGAGGTTATATCCGATGTGGAACGGGGCACTAAGGTGATAATGGAAAAACACTTGACTTAGGGGATGGTTATATGGAGGACAGACACTTAATTGAGTTGGCGCAGTCGGGTGATGAAGCGGCTATGGACGAGCTTATGAACAAACATTCAAGGCTTGTTTGGAGTGTTGTGAAAAGATTCATGGGCAGGGGAACGGATAGAGATGATTTATACCAAATAGGGGCATTGGGTTTTATAAAATGCGTAAGACGTTTTGATTTATCCTATGATGTAAAGCTTTCCACTTATGCAGTGCCTATGATACTGGGGGAGCTCAAAGCCTTTTTCAGAAGTGACGGACTTGTGAAAGTTTCAAGAACATTGAAAGAAAACTATGTTAAACTGGCGGCTGTTATGGATGGGGATAGTGTGTCGCTGAAAGAGGCGGCAACAAAACTGGGTATAAATTATGACGATGCCGTGCTCGCACTGGAAGCGGCGAGGAGCGTGGAGTCACTTGACAGCGTTGTGGGTGACGAGGGCGGCACAACGGTAATTGAAAGATTGATTGTGAGTGACAATCAGGAGGAGAGGCTTATAAACAAAATGGAACTTGACAGAGTTTTTAAGCAATTGCCCGAAAAAAGCAGGCAAATAATAAAAATGAGGTATTTTGAAAACAAGACACAAAGTTATGTTGCCTCAAAACTGGGCATATCACAGGTTCAGGTTTCAAGAACCGAAAAAAAGATACTCAAATTTATGCGTGAAAAAATGTCATAATACCTTTACTTTTGGCAGTTGTTGATGTATAATTAACTATGTATGCGAATTTAAAAAACAAATGAAGTTCCGAAAATTTTGAGGTGAATTATGGATAAAAAGAAATCCGGCAACGGCTTGGGGTTAAGAGCTGTATATACAATGCTTGCAGAACTTTTTGCGGCAAGAAAATTGATATTTTCTTTGGCGAAAAATGATTTCAAAACAAAGTATGCAGGCTCTTATTTTGGTGTGCTGTGGGCGTTTGTTCAGCCCGTATGCACAATACTGGTGTTTTGGTTTGTGTTTCAAATAGGCTTTAAAAGCACGGATGTGGACGATGTGCCTTATATATTGTGGTTCATTTGCGGACTTATACCGTGGTTTTTCTTCTCCGAGGCTTGGGGCAGTAGTACAAATTCACTGCACGAATACAGTTATTTGGTTAAAAAGGTTGTATTCAATGTCAATATTTTGCCGCTTGTGAAAATAATTTCGGTGCTTTTTGTGCATCTGTTTTTTATACTGTTTTTGGTGGTTGTGTTTATGCTTTACGGTTTTATGCCAAATTTATATTGGCTGCAAGCATTTTATTACTGCATTTGTATGATTTTGCTTGTTGTCGGACTCAGCTATATTACATCTGCACTTATGGTCTTTTTCAAAGATTTGGGACAGATAATGAACATTGTGCTTCAGTTCGGTATGTGGCTTACGCCTATAATGTGGTCAATAGATATGATACCCGAGAATTTGAAGTGGCTTTTTAAATTAAATCCCATGTATTATGTGGCACAGGGTTACAGAGATAGCTTTATATACCACGTGCCGTTTTATTACAACATAAAGCAGACTGTTTATTTTTGGCTTTTTACAGCTGTTGCTTTGGCACTGGGCTGTATACTGTTTAAGAAGCTTAAACCGCATTTTGCGGATGTATTGTAAGGAGAAGAATATGGAAGAATATTCTATAAGGATAAAAAATGTCAGTAAGGTTTATAACCTTTATGAAAAGCCTTCCGACAGATTGAAAGAGGCACTTAATATATTCAAAAAATCCTATCATAAGGAGCACTATGCCCTCAAAAACGTATCATTCGATATTAAAAAAGGCGAGGCTGTCGGGCTTATAGGTATAAACGGTGCGGGAAAGTCCACATTGCTCAAAATAATAACGGGTGTGCTCAATCCCACAGGCGGTGAGGTTGAGGTGAACGGAAAAATTTCCGCTCTTTTGGAACTCGGTGCGGGCTTTAATATGGATTACACCGGAATTGAAAATATATATTTGAACGGCATAATGATGGGTTATACAAGGTCTGAAGTTGATGAGAGAATGGACGCAATACTTGATTTTGCAGACATAGGCGATTTCATTCATCAACCCGTAAAGACATATTCAAGCGGTATGTTTGTGCGTCTTGCCTTTGCGGTTGCCATAAACGTTGAACCCGATGTGCTCATTGTGGATGAGGCTTTGAGTGTGGGCGATGTGTTTTTTCAGCAGAAATGCTATAAGAAAATACGTGAGCTTGCAGGCAGGGCAACTGTGCTTATTGTGTCACACGACCTTAACGCAATGACAAAGTTTTGCAAGAGAATAGTTGTGATGGCAGAGGGCTGCCGTGTTTTTGACGGTGAACCGAATGAGGCTATTGCAAGATATTTCAAGCTCAAACAGGGTGCGGCAAAAAAGAACACAACAAGTACATCAGCCGATGATGGCAATAATTTTGCCGAATACAGATTGCCCGATGACAAGGATTACAGCGGCAATATGAACGTAATCATAGAAAAATATTTTTACAGCATAAACGGAGAGGCTTTTGTGGAAAATTGCCAAAAAGAGGACGAATTCAAAGTTTCAATGCTTATAAATTCAAAGATAGAAATTGAGGATGTTATTGTCGGCTATCAGATAAGGGATAAATACGGCAATGAGGTTTTCGGAGAAACTTCACTCACTTCAAACGTGGAGCAGTATGCTATATCCGAGGGAAGAAATTTGATAAACTTTTCTTTTGATTGGCCCGAGATAAGAGAGGGTGACTATTTTATAACCCTTGGCATAGGAAACGGCACGGAGGTGCTTAATCAGGTGGAGGAATGTTGGATAAACAATGCCATACACATAAGTGCCTCCACACAGGGCAAAACCATATTCGGTATATTCAACAACAGTATGAAAACTTTTGAAATAGAAAATATAAATTGACGATACGGAGAAGTAATTATGGAATGGAAATACAATGAACCGACTTTTGAATGTGATAAATATAATCACGATTTGTTAAGCTATGCACCTTGGTCGGGGCACAGAAATTTTGCCTACGATTTTATGAATTACTACAGACCTAAGCTGCTTGTAGAGCTTGGCAGTCACTACGGTTGTTCCGCTTTTGCCTTTGCACAGGCGGTTAAGGATTTTAAGCTTGACACAAAGCTATGTTTTGTGGATA
The DNA here is from genome assembly GCA_964624605.1 of uncultured Lachnospiraceae bacterium. Lineage (GTDB taxonomy): Bacteria > Bacillota > Clostridia > Lachnospirales > CAG-274 > CAZUXS01. Next base: position 18,037 of record CAZUXS010000011.1, read on the forward strand.
CGTGGCAGGGTGATGATTTTACAAAAAAATATAACAATGATGTGTATACGGTATTTTCAAAGACCGTAGAGGGTTGTTATAAAAATCAAAACATAAATATGCTCCGTAAAACCTTTGATGAAGCTGTTGCGGATTTTGAGGACGGCAGTATCGATGTGCTGCACATTGACGGCTCACATTACTATGATGATGTAAAGAGGGATTTTGAAACTTGGTTGCCAAAGGTTGCAAGTGACGGCATTATTCTTTTGCACGATATAAGCAGTGATATTGTTTTGGGCGATGTTATGGGTTCTTACAAATATTGGAATGAATTGCAGCAAAAATATCACTATACACACAGCTTTGATTTTAGTTGGGGACTTGGAATTGTATTTTTGAATTCCGATATGTACGGCGATTTTGTATCTGCAATAGACAGTTCAAAATATCAAAGAAAGAATAATGCACTTGATGTGGAATATAAGGATCAATTGAGGAAAAATCACTTTGCAATTAAGGATAAGCAAATTTACATAGATGATTTGCTTAGACAGAGAGATGTTTTGAATGGTCACTTGGAGGCATACAAAAAAGATGCCAAGGCAAAGGACGATTATATTCGTGATTACGAGCAGAAAACACAGGAAGAATTCAAGAACTGTACCGAGGCTTTTGAAAAGGAAAAGAAGAATATAATTTCCGACTATGAGGCAAACATAAAAAGGATAGAGGAAAGTTATGAGGCACAGCTTGAAAATACAATAAAAAGCTATGATGAAACTATGAAGGGTAAGGATGGCTATATAAAGCAGCTTGAAGAGACAAATGAACAGCTGCGTGAAAGTATTGCACAGCTTGAAGAGACAAATGAACAGCTGCGTGAAAGTGTTGCACAGCTTGAAGAGGCTGTCAGACATCCTATCAGACACAGATTGAACAAGATAAAAGCAGGTGAATAATATGTTTAAATTATCGGTTGTTATACCTGTTTATAATACGGAAGTGTATTTGAACAGGTGTATTGAAAGCTTAATAAATCAGACATATAAAAACTGTGAGTTTATATTTGTAAACGATTGCTCACCGGGCAATGCACAGGAGATAATAAAGAAATATCAAGAATCCGACAGCAGGATAAAGTATGTTACCTACGAAAAAAACAGGGGGCTTTTCAGAGCCAGAATGGCCGGTGCGGAAATTGCACAGGGTGATTATATAGCCTTTATGGATAGTGATGACTATGCCACCGTGGATTATTACAACACAATGATGACCCGTGCCATACAAAACGATGCCGAAATTGCGGTTGGAAAAACAATATTCAAAAGAGCCGACGGTTCCGAGTATGTAAGAAATTTCCACGATGAGTGTTTTGTTTTTGACAAGCTGGAGGGTGAGGACGTAAGAAACACATATTTTTCACAACGTGGACTTTGCTTTTCTTGGCATACGGTGTGGAACAAGGTATATAAAAAAGAGCTTTGGGATAAGTGTTTCCCGTATTACAAACGTATAGATACACACCTTATAATGACGGAGGATATAGCCTTTTCATCACTTCTTTTCTACAACGCAAAAAGCGTTGTGGCGGTTGAAAACGATGGTTATTTTTACTGCGAAAATGAAAATGCCTCCACGAATGCCGCAAAGACAACCATAAAAAGATTTACAAAAAATATGGCTGATATAAAGCGTGTGTTTGAATTTGTGAATGAGTATCTTGACGAGGTTGGTGCGGATGAGAAAATAAAGGCTGATTTCCTCGAAACAAAGAAGTATTATTCAAGAATGTGGCAGGAACTTGCCGACAGCACATTCAAGGGTGAGGAGCTTGAATGTGCAAATGAAATTATGCAGGATTTTCTGCCGAATTTCAAGGAGCACACAACCCCGGATTTTCATTTTTTCGAATCGGCGACAACAAAGTGGCTCGGCTCCTTGGAGGGTATAAAGGACGCAATTGTAAAAAGCGAGAGAAGCTATGTGAGTTTTGATATATTCGATACTCTTATCATGCGCCGTGTTTATCGCCCCGATGATGTTTTCTTGCTTATGAATAAAAAGTTTGAAGAGCTTCACAGGGCAAATATAAGCTTTGATAAAATCAGAAAAGGTGCCGAGAGTGAGTGCCGCAGACGTTTCGGAAAAACTCATCCCGATTGGCAGGATGTGACTATAGATGAAATTTATGATTGCATGGCTGATTTTTATAATCTTCCCAAATCCGTCACAACGGCTATGATGAATGAGGAAAAAAGGCTTGAAATATATCTTTCAAGAGTGAGAAAATCCGGTAAGGAACTTTTTGATGTTGCCTTGAAAACGGGCAAAACGGTTATTCTTGTTTCGGATATGTATTTGGATGAGAAAACAATACAGACCATGCTTAATAAGTCGGGATATAAGGGCTATAAAAAGCTTTATCTTTCCTCAACAATGAGAAAGACAAAGGCACAGGGCGATATATTCAAGGCTGTTATTGAGGATATGGGCATAAGCGGCAAGGATATAATTCACATAGGCGATACTTGGGTGAATGACATCATAAGACCAAAAAGCTACGGCATTGAAACAATGTTTTTGCCAAAGGCAACGGAGGTTTTTGAAAACAAGATAAACGGTGTGCAAACGAACCTTTGCGGAAAAATAGGGCAGGCTGTCACGGGTATTGTGTGTGACGGTGCCAAACTTATGGACGGCTTGGGTTACAGAACCATGTGTGCACTGGCGGCGGGCTATTATTTCGATAACCCATACAGAAGCTTCAATGATGAGAGTGATTTTAATTCCGACCCGTATTTTATAGGTTATTATGCACTTGGTATGCACCTTGTGGGGCTTTCCGATTGGATAGAAAAAAACAGCAAGGATTATGAAAAAATATTTTTTATGGCGAGGGACGGTTATCTGCCTATGAAGGCGTATAACATATTTAAAAGCGAAAAAGCACCCGAAGCCGAATATATATACACATCCAGAAAAATGCTTTTGCCTGCGATGATAGAGTGTGAACAGGATTTTTATGACTTACCGGTGGAATTTCGAAATCATACACCTCACACGATATTGAAGCTTTTGGATTTTTGTATTGATAAGGCAGATGAGGAAAAACTTCCATTCGATGCGGACAAGGTTTTTTCGGATGAAAGCGAATACAATGCTTTTATAAAATATTTCATAAATAACATATATAATGAAAAGGTACACAAGGCCGGTCTTGAAAAATGCAAAAAATATTATGAACCGCTTGCAACCGGAAAAAACATTGCCTTTGATATGGGCTACAGCGGAAGAATACAAACGGCTGTTTCAAGGGTTTGTGAAAAGGGAATAGATGTTCTTTTTGTGCATAGGGATGCAAAAAGGTCAACCGATATGTCAAGAAAGGGTAACTACGATATAAAGAGTTTTTACGACTTTTATCCTTATATGTCGGGACTGATAAGGGAGCATATACTTTCCGATTTTTCAAATTCATGCATAGGACTTGATGAAAATATAAATCCGGTTTTTGATGATGTTGAAAAGCTTTATCAGGATAGATTTGTGGTTTCAAAAATACAACAGGGTGCTCTTGATTTTGTGAAACAATTCAAGGATATATTCGGCGAATATCTGCCGTATATGAGCATAAAACCTTATGAAGTGTCGTTGGTGTTTGAGGGATATCTGCGATGTGCAAAGAGTGCGGACAGGCAGATATTCAAGGCATCATATTTTGAGGACTTGGTTTACGGTTCAAAGGATAACATAAATATATATGAGTTTATAAATAACTATCTTCTTACTCTCCCGATGAATGAGGAGGTTAAAAATACCGTAACTAAACGTGATATGCTGGAAGCGGCAGTGAGCGGACACAGCAGGCTTAAAAGAGCACTTGCCTACATTATGTTTGACCCGCAACTGTTCAAACTGTATATTATAGATATACTCAACAGAAAACCAAAGGTTTTGAGAACTTTGGTGAAGATAAAGCATATTATTTTCGGAAAGCCGAGGGATATATAAGTATGGCGAGAAGAAAAATCAATATTGAAAACAGTAATAAAATTAACAGCAAAAAAATCGGCATTTGGTTTATTATAGCTTTTATTTGCCTGTTTTCGGCTTTTTTTGTAAATTACCGTTTCAATGAAAAATCTACGGAAGTTAAGATTGTTGCAACAGGTGAAAAATCCGATAAATCATTGGGCAATAATATAAGAATTGCGAAAATAACGGTTGACGGTGAAGATTACAGCTTGAGAAATGTGGTATTGTTTGGCGGTTGGAATATGGACAAGGAAAATGAACTTCTTACTTGTTACGATATCGCTGAAAGTTCAGATGCTGTCATATACCTTGCAAAGGCAAAAAATATAACAATAAATTATGTTTCCGAAATAGGTTCGGGTATTGCCGAAGTCTATATTAATGATAAGTTGAGTGATACTATAGATTTATACTCGGATACCGATTGGAGTTATGCTAACGGAAATTACAAGCTTACTTGTTGGATTGACAATGTTGCTTTAGCAGGTTCGATTTGTTTTGCTATTGCAGGTGTGCTTTTTTTCATAGTCGGTTTAAAAGTGTATGTCGATAAATATAAAGATGTAGGCATAGATAAAAAGATAAAATTGTTTTTTGTCGACACAAAACGAAATTGTACGGTAAAAAGAGTTTTTCTCGGCGGTTTTACATTGACTGTGATGTATATTGTCCTTTTTACGGTGTTAAGCAATGTTGTGATAAATAATGTATATAAAAAAAATGCTGTTCTGTCAATTGTGGCAACAGGTGAAAAAAACAGGGATTCTCTTGCAACAAATGTGCGTGTTACGGATATTTTCATAGATGATAAAGCTTATGACTTATCAACTGTGGAAACAAAAAACGGCTGGAATTACGATATATATGACGACATTAATTATATGATATATAATTATAATTCGGAAAATTACTGCAAAATAGATATTCCGCTCAAACATGTAAGTACATTTGATATAAGGTTTGCAGAGGATGTCGGCTCTGGCATTGCAAAAATTTACTTGGATGACAAGTTTATTGACACAGTGGATTTGTATAAGAACACAAGTTGGGACTTTGAAACGAGGTACTATGAAATATCACCTATTATAAGACCTTATAAAAGCTATTCAATGATTTTAACTCTTTTTGTTATCGGCTGTATTTGTGTGCTGCTTTTTGACAGAGAAAAGTCGGTTTGCAAAAAGGTGATTGATGCTGTGGAGTTTGTAGGCACAAATCTTGTTTTGACGGCTGTGCTCTATGCTGTTTTTACTTATATGCAAAGAGAAAGTTTGGCAAGTGTGTATACTTGGTATACGGAAAGCACTCAATATTTTTGGGATGGTTTCTGCATTGTTTTCTTTATAAACATTTTGCTTGGAATACTGTTCCGAAAAAATTATGTGTCATTTATGTTACTTGCATTTGTGTTCACTGTGTTTTTGCTTATAAACAACTTGAAGCTCCAATTCAGAAATATGCCGTTTTTACCATGGGATTTTATAATGGCAGGAGTTGTTGCTACGGTTATAGGACAATTTAAAATCACAATACCTTTTGCCATTGGCGTGGGTGCGGTGATTTTGATTGCTGTTGCGATTGTGTCTGTTTTGCTTACGAAAAGGTTCAAGTTTGCAAAACCCAATATAATAAGCAGAATTTCTATAGCTGTTTGCACGGTGACGATGTTTGCGTTTTTTATGGTCAATTATCTTTTCACTGTAACCGTGGATTTGTTTGATGTAAAGAATTTCTATTTGGAAAGAGGCTTTGTGGGTGCTTTTTTTGAAAATATGCAGTATTTAATGCCTATTGAAGAGCCTGAAAATTATTCGAAGCAAAAAATGGAAGAAATATATGACGAGATAACGGATTCCGTGCCCGAAGTTAAGGCAAATAAAAAACCGAATGTTATTTTGCTTATGAGTGAGTCATTTTGGGATATAAGACGAATTAAGGAATTGAATTTCGGTGAGGAGATTTTTCCGAATTACACAAAGCTTCAAGAAACATCAACTACGGGTGAATTGCTTACCAATGTGTATGGCGGCGGAACCGTTAATTCGGAATTTGAGGCTTTGACGGGTATGTCCGTTTCATATTTGCCTTTGGAATATATGCCGTATCAACGGTGTATGCGACCGAATTTCTTTTCAATAAACAGTTATCTTAAAGCGGCAGGCTACAAAACACTTGCTATTCACCCGTTTGAAAAAACAAATTATAACAGAAATATGGCTTATGAATACTTTGGTTTTGACAATGCACTTTGGGAGGATGATTTTCCGGAAGATACCGATAGGATGCGAAGCTATATTTCAGATAAGGCATTGGTGGAAAGAATTATAGAAGAATATGAAAAAAACAACAATGACAATAATTCTCCTTGGTTTAATTTATCCGTTTCGATGCAAAACCACGGTGCATATTGGGATATACTGATAGATGACGGTAAAGATTTTGATGTTGACACTTCCGCTTTCAGCGAAGCGACAAGAGGTTCGATAAAAGACCTTGCCATAGGCTTGCATTATTCCGATTTGGCTTTGGGCGAATTAATTGATTATTTTGAAGATGTTGATGAGCCGACAATAATAATTATGTTTGGTGACCATATGACAAATGCGGGTCAGTCCGGAAATTCTTTGCTTGATGAATCGGAACTTTTGGGTGAAAGCTGTGATTTGAATGCGGCAGGAAAAGAAACAACAGGAAAAACGGATAAAGGTGTGCTTGAACAAAGGCGAGTGCCTTTTATGGTTTGGAGTAATTACAAAACCGTGAATGAAGATTGCGGAATTGTGGATATACCAAGATTGTTACCAACAGTGTTTTCAAAATACGATGTTACAATGCCAAAATATTTTGAATTTTTGAAAAAGGCTGAGGATATATATCCTGCCTGTGCTTCCGGTATTGTTGTAAATCCCGATGGAAGTTATAACAGTATTTCCAATATGACGGAAGAACAAAAGAAACTTTATAATGAGTTAAATCTTATAGAATATGATTATATTTTCGGAAAACATTATATTAAAAAGTTGTTTGACGAATAAAATCAAATTTAGATTATTTTTTTGACAGGAGTGGGAATTATGCTGTACCGTTTGTTTAACAATAAATATGTTTTTTTTGCGGAAAGCTTTGTTAATAATACCAAACGGTATGGCATAAAAGCTGCTTTTACAAAAATGAAAAGAGAAAAAAATACAAGTTGCGAAATTTTGAAAAAGGATTTTGCCGAAAATGAATATTGTCGAAAGGTTTTTGAACTTATTGAAAAAAGAATAGGCAAAAAAATGTTTATAGATGATTTTTCGGATTTCGGCTACTGTGTTATTGCACCCGTTATATATGAATACATAAAAGAACTTGCGGATAAATCAAGGGCTTATGATGAGATTTGGTTTTTGGCAAGAGAGGGTTGGCTTTTGAAGTCTGTATTTGATATATATGCAAAAAAGAATGGTTTCGGCACAAAGTCACGCTATTTTCTTGCATCCAGACGTGCAGCTTCCGTTGCGGCTGTAAAATGCGAAGAAGATATAAAAACGATACTTAGCGGCAACTACAACGGCGGTGTTAAAAATCTCTTTAGGGCAAGACTCGGTAAGGAGCTTAATTGCGAGGATTTTAAGGTAAGTTTACCCGAAGATATCGAAAAGGTGATGAAGCTTGCCGATGTGCAAGATATAATTGCACAAAGTCGCATTGAAAATAAGAACTATAAAGCCTATATCGGTGATGTGAAAAATGTTGTTGTTGCCGACGTGGGTTATCAAGGTACAATACAGTATTATTTGTCAAAGATAACAGACAAAAGGGTGGACGGTTTTTATATATGTTCGCACTATAAAAACAAGTTGCTGAAAACGGATTGCCGCTGTGACAGTCTTTTCCCCGTTATAAATATGAGGGAGGAGCTGACAAATCCGGTTTTCAAAAATCAGCTTTATTTTGAGGCTGTTTTGAAAGCACCGTTCGGGCAATTGCTTTGTTTTGATGATAATGCACAGCCTATATACAACGATGAAAACGATTACGATGAAAATGTGAGAGAAATTCAAAATGGTATACTTCGATTTGCAGAGGATTTTGATTTTGAGAGCTACAAAAAATCAACTTTTACGGCTGAACTTTGTGACACTCTCATAAGAAACAATACTTCGGAGGATATTCTTAAGGCACTTGTTGTTGAGGACAGGTATTGTTCGGATACGAACTTATCCGCAAAGAAAGGACAGTGACAATGCAATACAGAAATGACAAAAAAGGAACGCCCGTATCCTTGCTTGGGTACGGCTGTATGCGTTTTACACGTAAGGGACAAAGTATAGATATCGATAAGGCACAGAGGGAGCTTGAAAAAGCAATTGAACTTGGCGTAAACTATTTTGATACCGCCTATGTATACCCCGGCAGTGAAGCGGCACTGGGAGAAATCTTAGAAAGGCTTAATTGTCGTGAAAAGGTAATGATTGCAACAAAGCTCCCTCATTATCTTATAAAATCAAAAGCGGGTATTGAAAAGACCTTTAATGAGGAGCTTAAAAGGCTGAAAACCGATTATGTGGATTACTACTTAATGCACATGCTCACCGATACCGACACTTGGGAAAAAATGAAAGCCCTCGGTATTTTGGAGTGGATAGAGGAGAAAAAGCGTTCGGGCAAAATACGCAATATTGGTTTTTCATATCACGGCAACACGGAAATGTTTATAAAGCTTTTGGATGCTTATGATTGGGATTTTTGCCAGATACAGTATAATTATCTCGATGAGCACACACAGGCAGGCAGACGTGGTTTGGAATATGCGGGTGAAAAGGGTGTGTCCGTCATAATTATGGAGCCTTTGAGGGGTGGCAGACTTGTCAATCTTCTTCCTCAAAGTGCAAAGGATATAATAGCAAATTACGATGTGAAAAGAAGCCCTGCCGAATGGGCTTTAAGATGGCTTTGGGAACAGCCGCAGGTGACTTGCATACTTTCGGGCATGAATTCGCTTG
>CAZUXS010000012.1:0-21392 GCA_964624605.1 uncultured Lachnospiraceae bacterium
GGCATAACCTCAATTCTTGCGATTGTGCCGTGTATTCTTACTCTCAATTGATGAAAGCCCATATCAAGCAAAAGCTGTTCAGCTTTATCCACCATACCAAGCTTTTCTTCGGTGATTTCCTCGCCGTACACAAAGCGTGATGAAAGGCAAGCAAAGGATTGTTTGTTCCAAGTATCTAAACCCATTCTTTGGGATAATATTCGTATTTCGTTTTTATTAAGCTGTGCATAACGCAGAGGACTTTTTATGTTAAGCTCCGCAACTGCCTGCAAACCGGGGCGGTAATCTCCGTTATCATCTGTGTTAGAGCCTTCAACAATATATTTAATATTATTTTCCTCGGCTATATTTGTAATTTTTTCAAAAAGCTCTCTTTTGCAAAGATAGCATCTGTTTGTGGGATTTTTTGAAAATCCCTCTATATCAAGCTCTTCGGATTGAACAATTATATGCTTTATATTTTCTTTTTCACAAAATTCAACAGCTTCGTGCAATTCTCTTTTGGGAAATGAGCAAGATTGTGCCGTAACCGCAATCACCTTATTGCCCAAAACTTCCTTTGCGGTTTTAAGTAAAAAGGTTGAGTCTACACCGCTCGAAAATGCAACCGCAACACTTTCAAGACTTTTCAAATAAGCTTTCAAGCTATCAAATTTTTCATCTATGTTCATAATCAAACCTCCGTAATTTGCAATCAGAACTTTTTAACTGTGTTAAAAAGTCGGCTACGCCGCCCGGATTACTCTCTTCCGGTTCACAATCAGAACTTTTTAACTGTGTTAAAAAGTCGGCTACGCCGCCTCGGATTACTTCTTTTCCTATTCATAAATAAGCGACTCTACAAGCTTTTTGTTACCATATAGAGTCGCTCTTTCATATTTTTTCGTTAAATCTTTTTTCACTGCACCGTTAGGGTATTTGATAAGCAATATATTGATAATACAAAAGTGCCTTGCCCGATTTACACAGTGATTATAGCATATTTTTTTAAATTAATCAATATATTGACCGGTTGTATGTATTTATAAATTGTTTACTCATTCAAAAACCGCGGGTTGCAGATTTTTACCTATTTATTTAAAGGAAGTGATATAACGTATATAGTCGGTTACGGATAAGTCTGTTTTACCGAATCACGTTATATTGTTACAGCATAAAAAATCATAAATTCAAGTGTTTTCACTCGAATTTATGATTTTATTAAGTGAAATATTAAAAGTCAGAGTTCAAAAATTCAAATTCTGTTTATTGTATTTATTACCATCTTGGTTTAAGTTCACCGCCGTACTGCAATGAGTAAGTTTTTTCGTCAAGATAGTAGTTTTCTTCAAGTGAAGCATCATAATATATTGTGTGACCGTTATCTATTATGTTTTGCAGGTTGATGTTGTCTTTGTCATCAATTACAAACTTTGCAACATAGCAATCGCCTGTGAGTTCAAGTGTTGCATCATCTGAAAGGTAAACATCAAGCTTAGTGGATTCAAGACCCGGATTAAGGCTACCCTCATATTTGGAGCCCTTGTTTATATTGAACTGAAGTCTCGTTAAGTCGTCCATATAAATATCACCGGAAATCTCTTGATTGTTGAGATTTATTGTCACGGAAGCCTCTGTTGAACCTGCTTTCTTTGTGGTATTGGATGTGTATAAGAGATATTTTGCATCCACTTTACAATCGCCGTTGAGGTCGATTTGTGTATCGCTGTTGTTCACATAGAAAGCCGCACCGAGAGGGTTTATTATATTGCAACCTGCAAATGAAAGCTTTGTAATGCCGTTTTTGCTGTCGTAGTAATCGGCTGTCAATTCAACTGCACCGGTTCTGCTGCTTGCATTTACATCCGTATTTGATACAACAACATCAGCACCTTCTGTTGCCTTTATCGCAACACCGTCACTGCTTGATACCTTGGAATCACTTATTTCAGTCATACCACCGCCTACACTCAAGGCATAATTCTTTGCACCGGTAACGGCTATGGTTGAATTTTTGGCATTGAATGAAGCATTATCCGTCAATACAACACCGCTTGATGAACTGCCTGAAATCTGTGAATTATCGGCATTTATTGTTGAATACTCGCTAAGTCTTAAAGCAGCCGGCACACTATAGGCATATACCTTTGAATTTGTGAGATTTAGTATGTTTTGGCCTGATATTGAAATTGCAGGTTGATTTGCATAAACAATCTCATTCTTGCTAACATTATCGTTACTGAGGTCATTGTGTGCTGCCGAATCACTCACCCTTATTGTGCAGTTATCGAGAGTTTTGTCGGTATCGATTACAGTAGGCTTATATATAAGCGCCTGCTGTGTTTTATCCGCATTGCTAACCGTTTCGGTGTTTTCTGTATCTTCTTCGGTTGTATCTGCAATCTCCTGTTTAACATCTTCTTCTATCTTGTCGGCCTTCGCTGCCTCTTGCTCTTCAACGAATTTCATTGTTTGATATATGAGCACAGCCATTTCGGATCTTTCAATTGATGTGTTTGGGTTGATATAACCATCGCTGCCATGAAGAATACCCATTGATGTGAGTGTGCCTACGGCAATTTTGCTATTAATATTCACAAGATCGTCCTCATCCGCATACATTGATGTGTCGGTTGAGCCGAAGTTTTTAACATATCCCTGAACGTCCAATGCTTTGTACATCATTATGAAAGCATCTATTCTTGTTATTTCAAGCTCGGGGAAGAAGCTGCCCACATTTGTGACAACACCGTTACCCTTGGCATTGATAACGGAATCAAAAAAATAATCATCCTCGTTCACGTCGTTGAAACCGTAGGCTCTCTTGTTTATTTCCTTAAGCTTTAAGGCTTTGTCAAGAAGAACAACAAAGTCACATCTTTTTATTTGACTATCCGGTGAAAAAAGATGGTTACCTATGCCACTGGCAACACCCTTCTCGGTGAGATAATCCACAGCCTCTGCCGCCCAGCCGTAATAATCCGCTCTTATATCGCCGTAATAGCTTGAATTTCCGTCACGAGTAACGGCGGTTGCAGGTATGGCACAGCTTGCCGCCACGACAAGTGAGCAAATCAAAGCCGAAAAACTCTTAATATTTTTCTTCATATTTATTCTCCTCTCCAATGTAAAAATTACCGAAAATGTAATTTTACCTTGTACTTTTGGTACAAATCATTGTTCTTAGAAACATTATACTATATTAATTATAAAAATTCAAGGAGTTTTAATGATAGAAATATTAAAAAAAACTGAAAAAAATTAATTTTTGATTTTATTTTGTTAAATTTTGTGGTATAATTATATAAAAATGATGAGAGGTGATACAAATGAGGATTGCATTAACATACGATGCCGAAAAAGTTTTTCAACAATTCGGAAAGGCAACGCAGTTCAAACTGTATATTGTAGATAACCTACAAGTTACAAAGACGGATATCAAAATTGTCAATGACGGTACTAACCTTATTGATTTTATTGAAAAGTCGGATATCACCGTTTTAATTTGCGGAGGTATCGAACCGGAGGAAAAGTCGGCACTTGCCGCTAAAGGCATAGTGGTTTATTCCGGTGTTGATGGTGATGCGGATGAGGCTGTGAAAGGATTTTTGGATGGCAGCTTGTTCCGCAGGAACGAGGAGGGATGTTCTGGAAAAGGCAAACTTTGTGACAGTTGCAGGGGTTGTTGATGAACGGAAAATATAATTGAGGATTTGTGTAAGTGTCAACATTTGGTAAATAATAGCATAAATTTACGATAAATTTAGGTTTAGTTTTTTAAAAGGAAAGAATAAAATATACATATAATTTATTCTACGAAGGGAGTTTCTTTATGGAAAACAACAATATTTTAAACAATAATTCACAAAACAATGGTATGCAGACAAACTCAATAAATTTGAGCGGCAGGATAGTTTCGGATTTCACATTCAGCCACCAGGTATATGGTGAGGCTTTCTATACTTTTATGTTGGAATGTAAAAGGCTCAGTGAATCTGCGGATTTACTGCCGGTGACAATTTCGGAAAGGCTTTTGATAAATGACAGCGTTAAAAACGGAGATAATGTCAGCATCAACGGTCAGCTTCGTTCCTACAACAGCTATTCCGATGAAAAGGCACATCTTATACTCACGGTTTTTGCTCGTGAGATTGAAAAGGTTGATGAATTGGGTGCAAATAACCCCAATACAATAAACCTCAACGGTTATATCTGTAAAAAACCGATTTACAGAACAACACCTTTCGGCAGAGAAATAACAGATATTCTCCTTGCCGTAAACAGGGCTTACAACAAATCCGATTACATACCTATTATATGCTGGGGCAGAAATGCACGTTTTGCGGCAAGTCTTGAAGTTGGCACAAACATTGCCGTAACGGGAAGAATGCAGTCCAGAAGCTATCAAAAGAAGATAGATGAGGAAAATGTTATTCAGAAAACAGCGTATGAGGTTTCCGTATCAAAAATTGAACTCCACCCAACCGAACAGGAAGGTGAATTTGCCGATGAAGTGGGACAAGACGGAATTGAAGTTTCATAACAAGAAGTTAAAAACAAGGCTGTCTTAAAGGGCAGCCTTGCTATTTTACAGTTACAGAAAAACAAAAATCTTTTGAAAGAGAGGACTATGTGAATGAATTTAAAAAATGCAAACAAGTTTTCACTTTCGGATAAAAGGAATAAAATAATTACAAAAGAACGACGCAGACTTCCTGTTTTTGCCGTTATATGCTGTATAGCAATGGTAACGGTCGGTTCTGTGACCACGTATGCGAATGACAGCTTGTTAGATAGCGGTTGGCACTTCTTCGGTATGGGTTCGTCCGAAAATGAGCAGGGTAACGTGAAAAAAGTGTATTTGGCAGGTTGGGACGTGTTTCGCCCCGATGCTGTGGAGGAAGGAAAGTATCTGAAAAGTCTTTGTGAAGAGTATGGTTTTGAGGGATTGTATCCCCTTGACAATGAATGTGACAATCCCGAAGATATTTATAAAGGTAATCTGGAACTGCTAAAGCAGGCGGATTACGTTATAGCGAATGTAAATGCTTTCAGAGGCAGTGAACCCGATTCGGGAACGTCTTTTGAAATAGGTTATGCCACCGCAACGGGCAAGCCTGTTGTTACATATCTTGAAGAGACAAGACCGATGATTGAATGGGTGAAGGACGAAAACGGATACAGCATAGAAAATTTCGGTTTTCCCGTTAATTTGATGATTGCCGAAGGCACGGTTGTTGTCAACGGCGATGCGGAGGATGCTTTAAAAAAATTACGTGAAATAGCAACTCGGTAACGTATTTGTGAAAGTATACATATCGTATTCGAAATTGTAAATTTAAATATCAATTAACAAATCTTCTTCATATTAATAACTCAACCTAATTGTCATTCGAAATGTGATTTACATTGATTTTTTATGACAATATTATGAAAATATTCAATGATAATTTAAGGCGGTTTTGACTTTGTAGTGTTTTTTTGTGTAAAAATGCCGTTTTTTTGCACAAAATTTGAGTTTGCAATTTGTGGGATATTGTTGTTTTGTGCGATGGTTTGTGTATTTTTTAGATTTATGATATCTCATTTTGCAAGTAATTTGTTATTTTTTATTGACAAAAGTGGAAAATAATAGTATTATATAAAGGTGATAGAAATTGTTAAAATTATAATTTTCTGTTGCGGGGTATTATATCAGGGGATATATGCCTTTTGTAGGAGTTAATCAATGTTTATTTGCCTTTATGGCGTACAATTACGAAATGGAGGAGAAGAAAATGAAAAGTGAAGTTATTGTACAGTTTGGCGGTAAGGAAATTAACACAGCTAATGTAGAAGCACAGGCTAAGGAAATCTGGAAGGAAGCAGGTAACAAGGTAAAGGACTTAAAGGACGTTAAGCTTTATGTTAAGCCTGAAGAAAGCAAGTGCTATTATGTTTTCAACGGTGAGGGCGCAGATAACAACTATTTTGAAATCTAATAAATTGTTTCTTGCAAGAGATGTTTCATTGTTTCTTGCAAGAAACAATTTTTTTTTGCAAAAATTTGTGTAAACAAAAAGTGCCGCTCAACACGACACTTTTGTTTATATTTAAAAATTTTTATGTCTTATTTATTAAGTCTTTCTTTTACAAAATCCTTAAGAGCATCCCTTTCCACAACAATCTTGTGAAGAATTTCACGATCCGCAATTCCCTTTATAGGTGCGGGGATAGCAACACCGCTTACTTCTTCAAGTGTATCAAGTGCCTTGAATGGGTCGATACCGTCATATTTGCTGTCTATTGCCTTAAGAACATCCTTTGCAAACTTATATGGGCTTGCTGTTGACACAACAACGTTAGGTGTCTTATCACCTGTTTCCTTTACGTACTTAAGATATGAAGCGTAAGCAACAGCTGTGTGTGTATCCATAACATAACCGCTTGCCTTGAAAAGTGAACTGATTGCCTCGAATGTTTCTTCAACGGTTGCATATTCACCCACAAATTCATCTTCAATCTTGAAATCATACTTTCCGGCTGTTGAAAGGTCGCTCATCATACCGCTAACCTTTTCGGTTGAATTGCTGATGTGATAGAGAAGTCTTTCAAGGTTGCTGGATATGAGGATATCCATTGACGGTGAAACGGTTACGGTAAATTCTCTGTTTATATCGTAAGTGCCGCTCTTGAAGAAATCATAGAGAACCTTGTTGTCATTTGAAGCACAAATGAGCTTTGCAACAGGGAGTCCCATGCACTTTGCATAGTAGCCTGCAAGTATATCACCGAAGTTACCTGTAGGTACTGTGAAGTTGATTTTATCGCCCATTGCGATTGTGCCGTTTTTAACCATCTGCGCGTAAGCATAGAAATAGTAAACAATCTGTGGTGCGAGTCTACCTATGTTTATTGAATTTGCTGATGAGAAAACAAAGCCTTTTTTCTTAAGCTCAGCCTTAAGTTCGTTATCCGTAAATATTTTCTTAACAGCTGTCTGAGCATCGTCAAAGTTACCCTTTATGCCTGCAACACAAGTGTTTGCACCCTTTTGAGTAACCATCTGCATTTTCTGTACCGGAGATACACCATCTTCGGGGAAGAAAACGATTATGCGTGTACCCTCAACATCCGCAAAGCCCTCAAGTGCAGCCTTGCCCGTATCACCGCTTGTTGCGGTAAGTATAACAATTTCTTCCTCAACGCCGTTTTTCTTAGCGGCTGTTTTGAGAAGGTATGGCAATATTGAAAGCGCCATATCCTTGAAAGCTATTGTTCTTCCGTGGAAAAGCTCCAAAAAGTTTGCACCGTCTGCTGTTGCAAGAGGTGCGATAAGCTCTGTGTCAAACTTCTCGTCATAAGCGGAATTGATGCAGTATCTGAGCTCTTCTTCCGTATAATCCGTAAGCACAAGCTTCAAAACCTGATAAGCAAGCTCTCTGTAATCAAACTCCGTTATTTTTGAAAGCTCAAAATCAAGCTTTGGCATAACCTCGGGTACGTAAAGACCGCCGTCCTCGGCAATACCCTTTACAATAGCCTGACTGGCTGTTACGTAGTTCTTGTCGCCACGTGTACTTTTAAACATTATATTCATAGCAATCATCCTTTATAATATGATATTTTGTATTCTTAAAAAACGCCCAAATAAATGCTCAGGCAAATACTAACTTAATTCTATAATATTTCGGCTGATTTGTCAATTTTATTTTTGAAATATATAAAAAATTATGAGAAATTTTGCAAAAAAGGACTGCCGCATACAATATCGGCAGTCCGGTTATTTTCCTCTTATATCCGTTATCCCCAAATTGGCTTCCAATTCGGTTTTCATTTCATCTGCATTTTTATCATCAAGCAACCTGTTAAGGAGCATACCGTAAATTTCGGTCACGTTGTTTTTCCAATTTTTCACAACCGTTTTTGCCTGTGATTTGTTTGCCACGGCAACATTCAATTCCACCAATGCGGAGCCGTCATCCTCATACACACCGCATTTGACCATATAATCATTTGCACCCTTTGAAAATATATTGGCACAAACTTCGTAATCTCGCTTTATTCTGTTTCTGTTCTTTCTTATATACTTTATGATTTCGTTTACCTTATCTTCGGGAATCTGTTTCATAAAATAGTGAAGTGACATAGAACCCTCGGCTGTGAGTGTGTAATACGTATCCTTGTTTTCAACCGATGAAACGGCAAGTTTGTTTTCCACAAGTTCATGGATATACTGCTGAAACATAAAGTAATCCATATAACCTTGGGCAACAGCAAATTCGTGCAATTGACCCATGGATATGGGGATATCCATTTTATCGAGAAAATACATAAGTATTAATTTGTTTTCCGCCAAAGCACTCATTTCTGACATAATTTCTTCTATCTCTCCCGATTCCGTATACCCTGATAGGTTTTTCTCTTTGCAAATTCCTTCATTATGCCGTTTAAAACGGCTCTTTTATTAAGACTCCACCAAGGCTCTATAAGTTCCGCCTTGGCACCGTCCCCCGTCAATCTGTGTATAACAATATTTTCGGGTATTTTTTCCAAAATATCGACAACCGTATTTATGTATCCGTCTAGGGTGAAAATATCAAACTTCTCGTTTTCGTACATTTCCGCAAGCTTGGTATTTTTTAAAATATGCAAAAGTTGGAGCTTTATTCCGTCCGTGCCGCATTGCACGGCAAAGTCAACACTGTTTTGCATATCCTCATAAGTTTCGTTCGGTAAGCCGAGTATTATATGTGTCACAACATCAATGCCCGCAGCTTTCAATCTTTCGACAGCTCGAGCATATACAATGTTTTTATATTGTCTGTTTATAAGTGTCGCACTTTTTTCGTTGCTTGTTTGAAGCCCGAGTTCAACACACACATAAACATTTTTTGAAATAGCTTTTAAAAGCTCAATAACGTCATCGCCCAAACAATCCGGTCTTGTGGCAACGGAAAGCGCAACCACATCATTCGGTGCTATAGCCTGCAAATAAAGCTCACCAAGCCTATCCACGGGTGCATAAGTGTTTGTGAAAGCTTGAAAATATGCCATATATTTTCCGTAACCCCACTTTGGAGCAAGCTTTTGCTTCATTTGATTATATTGTTCACCGATTGAAACGCAGCGATTGCCGGCAAAATCTCCACTGCCGGCAGTGCTGCAAAATATACAACCACCACTTGACAATGTTCCGTCACGGTTGGGGCAGGTAAAGCCACCGTCAAATGAGAGCTTTATGATTTTTTCTCCGAACTTAGCTCTGTAAAAATCATTTGCGGAATAAAATCGACCGTTGCCGAATTTTTGTGCCGCAGATGAATTTGACTCTACGCTGTGCATACTACACTCCCCCACAACCTAATTTTAGCACAATACAACGATAGTTGCAAATTAAGTTCTTGTTTCATTCATATTACAAATATTACAATATTTTGTAAAATGTTATTGCATTATGTTCGTTTTTGGAGTAGAATAATTATATAACATATATTGGGTAATGTCAATAAAAAAGTTAATTGTCAACACGTCAATCCGATTTGGTAGTAAGATATTAACATTCTGTTATAACTCATCCACCGCTAAAGCGGTCCCCCTTCCCTAAAAGGGAAGGCTGAAAGCCACTCGCCCAACGTTGTGATGATATATTAAATTCAGATTGACGAGAGATTACCAATATGGGTATCTAAAATATGCGAGGTGACGGTTATGAAATTGCTTGAAGAAAGAATATTGAAAGACGGAGTTGTAAAAGATGATGTGCTTAAGGTAGACAGTTTCCTTAATCATCAAATGGACGTGAAGCTTTTTAATGAGCTTGCCGAGGAATTCAAACGCAGATTTGAGGGCAAAAAAATAGATAAAATACTCACAATAGAGGCATCGGGCATAGGCATAGCCTGCATAAGCGCACAGCATTTTGATTGCCCCGTGGTGTTTGCAAAAAAGGCTGACAGTATAAATTTGGACGGTGAAACATATCGTACTCCGGTTGTTTCATATTCAAGCGGAAAAACATACACCATACTTGTTTCAAAGAAATTCCTGAAAGAGGGTGAACACGTTCTCCTCATAGATGACTTCCTTGCGAACGGTGCGGATATGATGGGGCTTGTGGAAATTTGCAATCAGGCAGGCGCAAAGGTAGAGGGCGTAGGTATCTGTATTGAAAAGAATTTCCGGATAGGTCATGAACAGCTTGAAAAAGCAGGCATACAGGTTGAAGCTTTGGCTGTTATAAAAAGTATGGAAAACGGTACGGTTCAATTTGCATAAAAAGTATTTTCGGTTGATTACATACAAATCGGGTGGTTCACAAAATCGTGAGCCACCCAAATTTTTTTGTTATTTAAAAAGAATTTTTATCAGCACTTATTTTCGCAGATATTAAATCCGTTTCCGCAGCAGCAGAAGAGAATAATCAAAATTATAATCCATGTGCAATCATTTCCGCAACCGCCGAAAAGATTGCCTAAACCGTTGTTGCCGTTGCAGCAGCAAAGAATAATTGCAAGAATGATTATCCACCAACTGTTATTAAAAGAGTTCATATAATTTACCTCCATAAAATGAATACATTTAATTTTATGCCGACGGTAAAATATATTGCCTGTACCCCTTTATTTTTTGTGGTGCAAAAATCGACAAGTTTATCCGTTTATTATAATCGTATATACTCCCTCTCTGCCGTAGTCGCCTACAAGTCCGAAACTCTTACAGCCTTTTTCCGCAAGCACATTTCTGATTACGGTGGAGGAATTTATTGAATAACCCTCTGTTTTAAAGCTTATGTTTTTTTCGCCTTTATCATATTGATTTGAAATGAATTCGGTAAGTTCTTCACTGTTTCTTACGATATAGTTATTGTATACAAAGTAGTTGTATTTTGTTGCCGTGCAACTCATATTACCCTTATTTTCCCATACGTGGTCGTAGGATATTTCACTGTCGTTAACATTGAAATATGTGTGTCTTAACCTGCCGGATACATCGGGTGACGGGTCATCGCTTGTGCAGTCAACGTGATAAAGCTCACCGTCAAGCCTTATTATGTTCCACATATGGTCAACACCGTTCATAGAACCCTCGGCATTGTATATTTCAAGTCCCACGCTTTTACCCATAAGACGGAAAAGCTCCGCATAGGCTTCACAAACTCCGTTGCCATCGACTACCATACCTATTATCTGATGTGCTCTCAAAGGATAACTTTCCCCTGTGGCTATCTGTGTGTAGCTGTATGTGCCCACGATGTAATCATGTATTGCAAGCTCTTTTTCGTAATCGGTTGAAGCATTTTTTGTCAGTTCGGCAGCTTTTTTAATAACCGTATCAAAAACATATTTTTCCTCTGTTGTGAGTTTGCTTTCAAGCGCTCTGTTTTCAACCGTGCGTATAAGCTTGTAATTTGAGTTATATATGAAGCGATATGTTATTTTTGCATATCCGTCACGGGCATAGCCCAAGCCGTTTACGGAATAATTGTAGTCATATAGGTGCTTCAAATCGTAATCCGTATAGTTAAAGCCGTTTATTTCGATTACTATTTCATCGTCAAGATTTTCGGCGGCAGCGGCAACAGCTTTTTTCCAAGCATCAACAGAGTTTACACTCACATACGCCGCAGATGTGTATATGCTGCCCTGTGCGGCGGCAGAGGCGGTTTTCCAAGCCTCAATGAGGGTGTCTGTGGTGTCCGCAAGAACGTTGACCGAACACATCATAAGGCAGGTGATAAGTGCTGCCGCTCTTTTTATATATTTCATTGAATCATCTCCGTTTTATTTTTCCGTTTGAATTATCGAGGTTTCAAAGTCCGTAAAATCACATATATAGGCGACATCGTCCGAATAGGTCAGATTGCCGAAAGCTTTTTTTACGGCTTTGAGAGGCAGAAGCTTTACAAGTTTGCCGCAAAATTTGCAAGCCTTTGTTTTTTTGCCGTTTGCCTTTGCAATTTGCACCGCCATATAAGCCGTGTTTACGTCAAATTTGTTTTTAGGTAAAATCACACCGCCGATGTTTTTTGTTATGATTTCGAACAGGCATTGTGACAGGTTATCGGCATATATCATACTTTTTTTGTTTTGAGCATCCGGAAATACGGGGGAGAGAAGTGCAAGCTTTCTCAAAGTGTTGTAATTTCCGCCGCAACCTTTGCCGTACACCATAGGAGGTCTCACAACAGTGACAGCAAAATCATCATTCGCAATTTTTTTAAGTCCCTCTTCGGCTTTTAATTTGCTTTTGCCGTATGGTGTTGTAGGTTTCAAAGGGGTATCATTTGTTATGACACCATCGGTTATGCCGTAAACACTCATTGTGCTTAAAAATATGAAATGCTTTACATTTGATTTTTTTGCAAGCATTGCAAGCCTCAATGTGAGCTTGAAATTTACATCATCGTATATCTTTTCATCGGTTATTTGCGGTGAATGAACTATTGCCGCACAGTGGACAACCACATCGGCATTTCTGAAAATATCGTCACTTATTTTTTTTCTTACACCGACGGTGACAGCGTTGATACCACGCTCACGCAAAAAAATCGCCAAATTATTTCCTATATACCCGTTTTTGCCTGTTATAACCACATTCATATATCTACCTCACTTTTGATATAATTATATAATATTCAAAGTTAAATGTAAAGCGGGAAATATATGTTTTATCAAATTTTAATGTTTGCATATTTAACAATTTAAAGCTTGCTATATTATAATTATTATGATATAATAACTAATAAGGTAGCAAAATATAACTTATGAGAAGAAAATGCAAACTTGTTTGCGATTTTCGCCGAATAAGTTACCGAGCTGTCAGGCGAGGTAGTTATATTTGATTTGCGAAGCAAATCGGTGGATTGCGGAGCAATACACAATCGGAATGAAATTTCGATAATATATATTATGGGAGCGATAAAGAATGAAAAAACATATTGCATTAATGTTGGGTTTTGTAATGCTCGGTACGAATGTATACGGACAAATTACAACCAACTATATTGAAGGTGATGTTACAACATCAAACAGTAACTACAGTATTTCGGGTTCAAGTGACCCTAATTATCCGCTTTACATAAACGGTACACAGGTGGATAGAACAGATAGCGGTTATTTCAGCAGTTATGTTGACCTTAATGACGGAGAAAACAAATTCGTCATTGAAAACACAACCGACAGCAAGACAATCACAATAAACAAGACAACACCGCAGGCAAGTTCAGGAACAACCGACACAAGCACCGATACGGAAGATGTGTTCAAGGATATGGATGCAGTGGGAGTTGTAAACAGAAATTATCCGACTCTGCGTTCAAGACCGGATGAAGCCGACGATGACCTTATAGGTCCTTACATAAAGAATACACTTGTTCACATAACGGGTGAAAATTCCGAGTATTACAGGACGGCAAACGGCGCATACCTTTATACTGATTCCGTGGAGCTTGTTGATACACCTTACGGCGACAACGATGTTAAAACCGTAACGGCAAAGGATGGTATAATTGAATTTAAGATGGACAGAGCTGCCGAGTATAAATTTGATTTCACAAACGACACTCTTAAATTGACTCTCTATGACACAACCGCAACAGCCGATGATATAAACGTATCCGACGGACTTGTGGAAAGCATTGTAAAAGAAAGCAGTTCACCTGCCGTTTATGATATCAAATTCAAGGAAGTAAATTCTGTTGTGGGATATATGTGCTATTTTGAAGATGACGGCACATTCAAAATTGATTTGAATGAAAGAGATATTTTGAAAGATAAGTCTTTGAACGGCATTAAGATTGTGCTTGATGCAGGTCACGGCGGCGGTGATAACGGTGCTGCAGGTCTCGGAGCAATCCCCGAAAAGGATATAGCACTTGCAATCACAAATTATCTCGGTGAGTATTTGACAAATAAGGGTGCGGAAATCGTCTATACAAGACCCGATGACAGCACTGTTGCACTTACTGCAAGAACAGCAAAGATTATAGCGGAAAAACCCGATGTTTCCGTTGCCATACATTGTAACTCAATGAATGCAACGACGGACTTCAACAAAGTTAAGGGTACGCTTAATCTTCATACCTACGACACACCGACACAGTTTGTTGAAAAACTCACGGAAGCACTTGCGGGCAGCACATACAGAAAGCAGAACTTAGCTCTTACAAGAACTACGGTGTGCCCTGCCGTGCTTATTGAAACGGGATTTATTTGCAATCCCGTGGAATATGAATATTTAAGCAAGGACGAAAATCAAAGGGAAATGGCTGAAAAAATAGGTTATGCTATTGAACAGTATTTCTATTCCTTGGATGATGTAGCCGATACGGACGAGAGCACAACGGAAGTTTCCACCGAGAGCAGCACGGAAACAACAACGGCAACAACAGTTGAAAGTAGCACCGAGACAACAACCGTAAGAAGAAGTTCAGGCGGTGGCGGTTCTTCAAGGTCAAGTAAAAAGACAACCACAACTACCACAGAAGCAACAACCGTTGATGATGACACCGAAACCACTACGGCAGAAGATGATACGGAAGTAAGCACGGAAGAAAGCACAGAAACAACCACAGAAGATGCAACCGAAGATAATGTTGCTTTAACTGATGTGGATAATCATTGGGCTAAGGATTTTATAACAAGTGCTTTCGGAAAAGGCTATGTAAAGGGTTATGCCGATAATACATATAAGCCCGAAAAGGCTGTCACAAGAGCCGAGTTTATACAGATTCTTTACAATATTTTCGGCACGGAAGAAAGCAAGGATGTTACATTTTCAGATGTAGCCGGAAATGAATGGTACTATGACAGTTTGAAGTGGGGCGTGGCAAACGGAATAATAACAGGCTACGACGATAACACATTCAAAGCAAACAAGGAAATTTCAAGAGAAGAAGCGGCTGTTATTTTGAGCAGATGTGTGAATGCCGACAGCAATGGAAACAGCGTTGATTTCAAGGATGCTTCAAATATTTCAGCTTGGGCAAAAGACGGCGTGGATTTTATTTCCAAAGTTGCAATCATGAAAGGTGACAATAACGGAAATTTCAATCCTAAAAAATCTTTGACAAGAGCAGAAACAGCTGTTATAGCAGACTCAATTTTATAATGATTATATAAGCCTTTGGGGTGATGTGCGAAAATTGTATATCACCTCAAAGGTTATTTTTTTGCCGTAAATCAAATTTTAAAACCTTTCGTATTTATCTTTTCAATCGGATAAAATTATGTTATAATCATAGGTAGGGAAAAGATTGTAAAAATGAGGTATAATTATGATATACAAAAATATGGATAAGTTTCGGACGGAAATGATATATCACAAGAAAATGGTCAAGGATTTTCACCCGAATGAGCTTAAGCCGCTTTTATATATGCTCAAAGCCATGGACGAGGGACTATATTTTCCGATTGCCGTTTTGAGTGAAGAAAGTGACGATTTTGCCGAGGAGGATGTGCTTGCATATTGCTTTTTTGTTCGTGCGAACGGCTGTATGCTTTTGGATTATTTTGCTGTTGCGGCCGATAAAAGGGGCACGGGCATAGGCAGTGAAATAATAAGGCATTTTGCAAAAGAGGGTTTCATGGGTGAGGTTGAGGATGCGGAATATTCCACCGATGAGGATGACAGGCAAAACAGGCTTAAAAGACTTGCTTTCTATGAAAGAAACGGCATGAAAAGAACGGGCTTGAGGTGCAGGCTTTTCGGCTCGGACTACGTGATTATGTACTGCGGTGAAGATATGACGGACGATGAAGCATATCAAAAAATGCAGACAATATATGATTCAATGTTTGATGATAAAACGAAAGCCGAAAATGTATTTTTGAGGAGGGTTTGATAATGTATTCAAGACTTGAAAATTTGGTGACGGAGATAAGAAAAACAACCGATTTTGTGCCGAAGGTGGCACTTATTTTGGGCAGTGGTTTGGGTGAACTGGCTGACGAGATAGAAGTTGTTTCAACGGTTGATTACGGCACTTTGGATGGCTTTCCTCGTTCAACCGTGCAGGGACACAAGGGCAGGTTTGTTTTCGGTTATATCGGAAAAACTCCCGTTGTGATAATGCAGGGAAGAGTGCATTTTTACGAGGGTTATGCAATGGAAGATGTGGTGTTGCCAACAAGGCTTATGCGTCTTTTGGGTGCGGAAATTCTGTTTTTGACTAATGCGGCAGGCAGCATAAATTTTGACTATGATGCGGGAAGTCTTATGCTCATTCGTGACCACATTTCGCTTTTTGTGCCGTCACCTCTTGTAGGCAAAAATATTGATGAACTTGGAGTGCGTTTCCCCGATATGTCACAGGTCTATGATAAGGCGCTTTGTGAAATAATAAAGCAAAAGGCAAGAAAGCTTGATATAGATTTGAAAGAGGGCGTATATGTTCAAACAAGCGGACCGAATTACGAAACACCGTCCGAGATAAGAATGTTGCGCACACTCGGTGCGGATGCGGTTGGTATGAGTACGGTTTGCGAAGCTATAGCGGCTGTGCACTGCGGTTTCAAGGTTTGCGGAATATCACTCATAACAAATAAGGCAGCGGGAGTGAGCAATGCACCGCTTTCACACAGCGAGGTGCAGGAAACGGCGGATAAAAGTGCACCGCTTTTCAAGTCTCTTGTTAAAAGTGCCGTTGAGGAAATTGGGAGGATGTAAAATGGCTAAGGCTAAGGATAAAGATATAAAAACAAATGCCATGCGTATTTTGGAAAAGAATAAAATAAATTTTGAAGTGAATACCTATCAATGTGATGAGTTTGTGGATGGTTTAACGGTTGCCGAGAAAAACGGGCAAAATCCCGAGCAATCATATAAAACATTGGTAACACAGGGGAAAAGCAAAAACTACTTTGTTTTTGTAATACCCATTGCGGAAGAATTGGATTTGAAAAAGGCTGCAAAGTCTGTTGGCGAAAAATCACTTGAAATGATTCACGTTAAGGATATAAACAGCATTACGGGTTATATAAGGGGCGGTTGCACACCGCTGGGTATGAAAAAGCAATATGATACCGTAGTTGACAATTCGGCAAAAAATTGGGAAAAAATAATAATAAGCGGAGGAAGAATAGGTTCACAAATTATACTTTCCCCGAATGATTTGGTTGATGTGATAAAAGGAAAATACGATGATATAACAAAAGGGTGATTTATATGGATGGTAACAGGACATATACCGGTGGTACAGACCGCGGAAATTTTGACCTTGAAAGAAATTTTGTGGCTGAAAATTACAGTTATTATGAAGATTGCTTTGACCGGTTTTATAATGAAGGTGGCAAGATAAGCTTCAATTGGGCGGCATTTCTTGTGCCGGTGAGTTGGTGTGTATACAGAAAGATGTATAGCGTGGCTGCCGTGGCAGGTGTTGTGAGAATGCTTATATTTTTAACGGATGCCCCTATGGTGCTTTGCTTTGTGCCCATGCTTGCACTTGGGTTATACGGAAGTTATATATATAAAGGTTACGTTTTGGAAGAAACCTATAAGGTGAAAGATGCCGACGAAGTTGAAAAGAAAAAGGCTTGCAAAATAAAGGGTGGCACGGATATGCTGCTTGCGGCAATTGTGTTTATATTTTTTGTTATGATGTATTGCTACGATGGCGGCAGATTTATGGTTAATATGTGGGATAACAGCAGAGTGAGCAGTGGTATACAGTAATGTACAATGATATGAATATAGGCGGTGGGTGAAATGCCCGCCGTTTTTTGGGAGGAAGAATATGAGTGGTTATGCTGTTATAAATGAATTTAAGCAAAATGCCGACCCGATTAGAGCCGCAAAGATGAGTGCATATATGCGAGATCAATTCCTTTTTTTGGGAGTGCCTGCGGGGAAGAGAAAAGAGATATGCAAGCCGTATTTTAAGGCTATGAGGGAATTGGACAGAAATTTTGTTTCGGTATTGTGGGCGTATGAATACAGGGAGCTTAGGTATGTGGCAATGGACTATCTCACAAGGCACAAAAAAGAACTTTTGCCGGAAGATGTGGCATGGCTTAAGGGTCTTGTCACCGACAAACCATGGTGGGATACCATAGATGGTATGGATAGAATAATAGGAGATATATCTTTCCGATATCCCGAGGTTAAAAAAACGCTTTTATCATGGAGCAAGGATGAAAATATATGGCTGCGAAGAATAGCGATAGACCATCAAATCTTGGCAAAAGAAAAGACGGATACCGAACTTTTGGAAAAAGTGATTCTAAACAATTTCGGCAGTAAGGAATTTTTCATCAACAAGGCTATAGGCTGGAGTTTGAGAGATTATTCCAAAACAAATCCCGAATGGGTGAGGAAGTTTGTAGAAAAATACGGTGAAAAAATGACGGCTTTGAGCATAAGAGAAGCCGTCAAATATATATAGAATACCCCCGAACTCATTTGAGCTTCGGGGGTATCATTATTTCAATCACTTATGTAAATTACTGAGGTTCACTTTTGTGATACCGTTTCTTCCGTATTCGGGAGCTACCGTACCCGCTGTATAAGCGAGGGCACTTCTTGCATCTACATTAGTGTTTTCGTAATTACTGAATTTTGTTATTGCCAATGAAGGCTTTTCATATTTCTTTTTCATCAATTTTCGCCTCCTATGGTAAATTCAAATGCCTCATCCTGTATCAACCAAGTGTTGCCAATCTTTGTTGCACCTTTTGCGTAATATGTTGTTTGTTCGCCGCCGTAAGCGATTGTGGAATAATAAAGCTCGTCATCGTTTTTGGCATTTATTGTTTGATTGTCTGCGTAGCCGTCTGTCACAACCTGAGTGTAAACACAGTCTATTTTATCAACAATCACCTTTTCGGAAATATCGTTTGGCATATAGTAATATATGGTTTCGTCAGTTGTATCTGTGCCGGTTATTGTGTTATCGGTTGCTTTGCCTGTGCAGAAGTTCACGAGATTTTCATAGTTGAGTGCGGTTTTATTAGCTGCAATCAATATTGCGAATTGCTCATAATCTTCCACAACTGCCGTACCGTTACCGTTACCCGTATTATTAAATACGCCCGTAACGATGGTTTCATTATCAAGCTGTTTTGCATATTTTACGTTGAAAACAGATGAGTCTGAAACTGTTATGTTTTTCACGTTTGCATTTTTTTCACCTGTTGTTTTTGTGAAAATTATATAGCTTCCCTCTGAAAGAATAAGTGGCAATGTTGAGTAGCCGCTGTCAACAGTTGCATATTGTGTATTGCCGTTTATTTTACCGTTCTCGGTATACAATATGCAAGCTATGTTTGCAGTGGAAAGATAAACAATAGATGTTTTATTCAGCTTGAATAAAATATAATCGTCTGTGCTTGGAAGCTCCACACCGTTTGCTGAATTTTGCACACCTTCACTTGTTTGGAAGCCTTTTGCCGCTGTTGTCTGATTTACTAATGCTGTATCGCCGGTTCCTATATAACCGCTTTCATTATTTTGCTTAAAAGCAGTGTAAGCACTTTCCATATTGTCGGATATGGTTTTTGCTACGAACTGCAAAGGTATTTCCTGATCGTTTGCACTCACCGTAAACTCAGGGGCTGCACCGCCGTCAAGCTGTAATGAGAATGTTGCAGTGTCGGGAGTTGAAAATTCGATTGTATAATCACCTGCAGGCAGCATAGCATAATGTGTTGTGCTTGCCTTTCTTATTACCTTGCGGTTGCTGTCAAGATATGTTTTATCAGGGAGTGTAAGCACAGCTACACCTTTGTATTTCACAACAGGCATATTGTCCTTTTTGTAGTCCTTTATGTTTGTTGTGAACTTTACTTCGTAAAGCTGTTCCTTCACTGTGATTTTTTTTGCTTTTGTTCCGCTTGCAACACTCGTAATGCCGGCTGTGGAGCCGTTCACAACAGCATTAACCGAGTAAGTGCCGTTGGCAACATCTTTGAATGTGTAAGCACCTTTAACGATATTTGTCTCAGCAATTACATTTTGGTTATCATCCAAAAGCTGAGCTACGCCGTTTGGTGCGCTGTCCGTATAGAATTTTTGATTTGAAATCGCAACGTTGTTGTCATCATGTCCTGTCTGTTCGTTATCGATATTTTTGAATTTATTGTGTATATCCAAAGCTTTAGCCGTTTTCACAAGCTCTACACTGCCGGAAATATCGGTTGACTGTGTATCGTTGCTTGTGTCGTCGCTTGAATCTTCGTCCGCAAGAGATACTTTGTTTATGCTCACAGTGCTATTGCTGTATCCGCTTATAACACAAACATCATTTTCGTTAACTGTTGTGCTGTAAGGGCTTGTTATAACATCCTTTGTTGCATTGTCATCTTTGCTGAAATAGAGGCTTCCGCTGTCGAATGTGATTACAAGTGTATCGGATACGGCGGATGTGAATTTCAAATACTGTTCTGTTCCGTAAATACCTAAGCCGCTGTTTGAAAATTGCTTTGCACTGTAAGTAAAATATTTGTTGCTTTCTGTGCCGCTGTTGTTGGTAATGATACCGCTCTTATTGAATTTATAAGTGCCTGCGGGTAAATTTTCTGTGGCTGTTCCTGTTGCAAGTTGGCTGTCAGCCGCAAACACCATGTTCACGCTTGTCATAACCATCACAACAGCTATTATGGCACTTAATAATCTTTTGATTTTGTTGCTCATTTTGTGTTTCCTTTCTTGCATTTTGTTGCTTTTGAAATGTATTTAAATATTTGTACACTATATTCAAATGCTTGTCAATAGGCAAAGATATTATATCCTCGCCCGAGATTTTTCCTTATTCGTCGATGAAAATTTTACCTCCTTTCACACCGTATTTGGCTTAAAGAAAAATCACCCTACATTGTAACAAAAAAACGCAAATTGTGCAATACCAAGGTTTTGCGTGAAAAATAACTGCAAAAACGAGAAAATAATATCATAAAAGAAGGGCGATGGGTATTTATAAAATACCACCGAAAATGAAAAACATTTCAAAATATATTGACAATGAATACAAAATGATTTATAATAAAGACAACAAGAGGGACTCCCTTGCGGTTGTCCCTGCTAGAGTTTTTAGCTCTTATTTATAACTGATATAAATAATCGCCTGTTACTTTGCAAGAGGATCGGGCGATTATTTTTTTGTGCTGATTATAACAACAATCAACAGTACCATAGCGTATACAAATTGATAGTATGTCATAACATCACCTCCATAGCACCTCTATGTAGAAAAACACAAAGAGCTAAAAACGAACGAGGGGCAGAACCCTCGGAGGTGCAAAAAATTACAGCAACAACCGCCGGAAATCTCTTCTTGTTGGCTTTGGATTTCTCCTCCGCAACATTATTCTATCATTAATTGCATAAAATAGCAAATTACATTTATGTTACAAAGTTAAAAAAATATATTGACAGTAAGCAAAAAATGATTTATAATAAAGACAACAAGAGGGACTCCCTTGCGGTTGTCCCTGCTA
>CAZUXS010000012.1:21492-25433 GCA_964624605.1 uncultured Lachnospiraceae bacterium
CCTCGGAGGTGCAAAAAATTACAGCAACAACCGCCGGAAATCTCTTCTTGTTGGCATCGGAATTCTCCTTTGCAACGTTATTCTATCATTAATTACATAAAATAGCAAATTACATTTGTGTTACAAATTGTGCGATACCAAGGTTTTGCGTGGAGGACAGCAATAAGAACTACAAAATAATATTGCAAAAAAGTAAAAAAAGGTAGGCTGCCATGGGGCAACCTACCTTTGTGATTATTGAATCAAGTCTTTTAACTATTCAGCTTAGAAAGGTCAAGCTTAACAATACCGTCTTTACTAATTCCCGTGATTGAAGTAGTAGTTCTGTTTTGATATGAAATAGAGCTTAATTCATCTATGTTTGTGATTTCTGTCACATTAAATGTATTTATTGCCATTGAAGGCTTTTCGTATAAATTTTTCATATTACTGCTCGCCTCCTGATATAACGTGTACACTATCTTCAACTAACCAAGTATTACCAACTTTGGTTGCACCCTTTGCATAATATGTTTGTCCGGTAGTTGCACCAATTGCCATTGCAGCATAATAAACAACATTGTCTGTTGCTTCGGCAATAGTATCATCATCATCGTCCCAAACGACTCTGTCATATACAGTATCCGTTTTGTCTACAAGAACTTTAGTTTTGGAATCTTTATTCTCCCATAAGTAACCTTTTACTGCTCCATCTAATGTATCAGCTGTGTCAAATACAGTACCTTCACTACCGTTAACAGCATAATCAACAAGATTGGTTACATCAAGAGCTTTCTCATTATCTGATACAAGTATAGCAAAGTTATCGTATGATTTAAGACCTGCTTTACCGTTATCCTCTTCCGGCTTTGTATATTTTCCGATAATCATAATTTCATTATCTCTGGTTGTTGTCTTATCATCATCTATTGTGAATGGTGATGAAGCAGAAACCTCTATAGATTTTACAATAGCCTTATTTTCTGTTGTAGGATCGGTTGTTGTTGTAATCATATATGTTCCGGCTGTAAGTGAAATATATTCATTCTTGTAACTACTATCAACAGCAGCAAGCTTATTGCTTCCGTTGATTGTGCCATCAGTTGTGTAAATAACACAAGCTATATTGGCTGTTGTCAACTTAACAAGTGCTGATTTATTAAGCTTGAACATAACATATTCTTTTGCACTGTTAAACTGAACACCACCATCATCTGAAACATTTGAGGAGCCACTGCTTGTTGTGTAGCCTGTTCCCGTTCCTGTTGTAAATGTTGTTGTGCCGTCCGGTAAATATGTTTCACCATCTGTGGTGGTCTTATATTCATTATAAGCAACCGTATCTACGGAACTTGTTTGAGCAACAAACTGAAGCTGTACTTCAATTGTTTTTGTATCACTATCTTTAACAGAGAACGCAGGTGTTCCACCACCCTCAAGCTGAAGTGCAAATGTAGGAGAATCCTTGTAAAAACCTATTGTGTAATCTCCTGCAGGAAGCTTTATATAGTGAGTTGTGCTGATAGTTGATGAGTTTGTATGTGTATATTTATCTTTATATGTATTATCGTCCAAAGTTGCTATACTTACATTACCATATTTTATAACTGGGGTGTTAGCACTCTTATAATCCTTTATATTTGTTGTGATTTTCACTGTGTGAAGCTTTGCTGTGAATGTGTAGTCGGCTGTTTGCTTCTTGTTGCTGCTATCAATTGTGATATCTTTGATTGTTGTTGACTGACCGTCGACAGTGAGTTTCACACTGTATGTACCACTTGCAACATCGCTGAATGAATAAGCACCGTTTTCAATACTCGCATCATCAACCTTTTCATTTGAAGAATTCAAAAGTGTTGCTGTACCACTGGCATTTTCAGTTGAAAACACTTCTTTTTTAATGGATACGTTGTTTGATGGGTATTCATTTTTGCTGTTAGTAGTCCATTCAATTGAATCTTCATAAACCTTGTTTATCTCAACGCCGTCTGTGCTTGCTTTCTTTTCAAGTTTAACAGTACCGGAAATTGTGCCCTTAACTTCTGTTGGGTTAGAAGGGTTGGTTTCGGTATTGTCGGTGTCGGTTGTGTCACCATTTGTAAGTGAAGCGGCAAATAAATAATATTTACCGGGATTGTTTGGTGCGATAGTATACTCACCTCTGCCTTCAAGAGTAAGTGTAATTGGAGTTATACTTGAATTATTGTATGGAGCAACTGAATTAGGCTCAGCACTTATATTACATTCTTTGGGTGCAGTAAGATTTAAAGAACCGGCTTGAGTTCTCACACTAACCATATAGAGTACCAATGTTGCTTTTTCTGAGGTAATATTGACACTAAAACTTTTAGAGTCTGTGTTGTTAGTGTCAGCTTTATCATATACGTAACCTTTATGACCCTTTACAGCACCAGATGTACCACCCCAAATTGAAGTAGCAAAAGCAGCTCCGTTTTCATCTGTATATTCAGTTAATGCAGCATCATTCAAGTTAAGTTCTGATGGTTGATTGGCACCTGTACCATCTGCAAGCCAAAGTTTACTACTTGGTGTACTCTTATATACCGTTATAGTTAAAATCGGAAGATAGCTAGTAGTATTTTTATTGGTTATTTTATATTTACCGGCAGTTCTATTTTTTAAAGAATAAGATGAACCATCTTCTTCAAAGTCTACAGCATCTCCAATATTTTCACCTGTTATTTTTGATAACTGGAAATCGGTGATTGTTTTAGTATTATTTGAAGCATTTGAAATTGTGACATCAAACACACCATCTGTTTCAAAAGTAATTGATGATGTTGTATTAGATGAATTGTCAAACTTACCATTTGAAGTATTTACACCTGCTGTAGTTAAACCCAGCATCGTTGAAGCATTATTTAACGTGTAGGAATATTTTACTTCTGTATCTGTAGCAGCGATTGTAACGCCGGTTTGTGTAAGAGCATCAGCAGTGGTTTTATCTCCGGTAAGTTTTGTTGTATCATCTGAAGATATAGTACCAGCAAACACACTGCTCACATTTACTGTTGCAAAGACCGAAATCATCATTACAACGGCGAGCACTGAGCTGAGTGCTCTTTTGAACTTATTGTTCATAATTTTTGCCTCCCTTTTGTTAATTTTCACAATTAATTGTTTGAATATTTGTACACTATATTCAATACAAAAACTGTGATATTTATTTCCGTCTCTGCCGTGCAATCCCCCGTTGCCGCAGCTACCTCCTTTCCGCAAACACCTATGCACAATGGCTCAAAATAAATTTTTCTGCGCCAAGCGTCTGCATTTTCTCGCAAAAATTACGGTCGGATTTCAAGCGAGAGACATATAGGAATTATACCAAAATTTAATATCTATGTCAATATGTAAACATGAATTGCACTATTGTTTTTTGTGATTTTAAGTGCTATAAATATAGGTAGTTCCTCAAATGCCGAAAAATAAGCCGATAGGGGTTGTTTCCGCTTTGTGCTGCGTTTGCGTTATTGTAAATAAATCAAAATATATTGACAATACAGAGAAAAAAGCTTATGATTAATTACACAGGAGGAAGGATAACCAATGACGGTTGTTTCCACTTTGCTTAATGACGATTATAAAAAGATAACCGCTACTTTTTCCGGAGGACGGTTATCTTTTTGTGAGGAATTCTTGGAATATATATTGACAACAGGAGGAAAAAAGTTTATAATTAATTACACAAGAGGAAAGACAACTAGTTACGGTTGTTTACCCCTCTGCTCTATAAGTTACGATAAAAATAACCGTCACCTTGGGCAAATAGGGCGGTTATTTTTGTTTAAGAATAATGATTATTAATAACAATATTGTTAAATATATAATCGCTTCATTCAAAACGTATACCCCCTTTCTATCTCAAGAATCCCGCACTATGTACATCAAGTCATAGGCAACACTCCTTTCAATAAGAAATGCAGAGGGTAAAACCAAACCGC
>CAZUXS010000013.1:0-25343 GCA_964624605.1 uncultured Lachnospiraceae bacterium
TCTTGCCCTTTGGTGCTTCCTTTGCACTGAGGTCAACATTGTTTTCTCTTGCCCAATCGGCTGTGAATCTTTCAAGCTTACCGATTGAAACTGCCTGACCCTTTATGCCGAGTGTACACTTGCTTTCACACTGTGTTTCCTGTGGACATACACGTCCGCACACAGCAGGAAGTGCTGAATATTTTGATATTGTAACAGCCGCATTTTCAAAGTTGCCTGCCTTAAGCTCCTTGATGAAGCCCGGGATATTGATATTTACGGGACAACCGCTAACACATGGCTGATTCTTACACTGAATACATCTGTCTGCCTCAAGCACTGCCTCCTCGGCATTGTAACCGAGACAAACCTCTTTAAAATTCTTTGCTCTTACTTCGGGTTCCTGCTCTCTTACGGGAACTGCTGTTAAATTTAAAGCCATTATTTGTCACCTCCGCAGCCGCAACCACCGTTTTTGTGTGTTGCACCTTCTTCATAGGCAAGCTTTGCTCTGCCCTCTTCAGTTCTGTACATTGTCTGTCTTCTCATAGCCTCATCAAAGTTTACCTTATGTGCATCAAACTCGGGGCCGTCAACACAAGCAAACTTAACCTCGTCACCAACGGTAACACGACAGGCACCGCACATACCCGTACCATCAACCATAATAGGGTTGAGTGAAACGATTGTAGGTATACCGAGTTTCTTTGTTGTGAGTGAAGTAAACTTCATCATTATCATAGGGCCGATTACAACAGCATGGTCATATTTTTTGCCCTGATTGAGAACCAAGTCCTCAAGGAGCTGACTTGCATTGCCGTGGAAACCGAGTGAGCCGTCATCTGTTGAATAGTAAACATTCTCTGCAACAGATTCCATCTGCTCTCTGTATATAAAAAGTGATTCATTTCTTGCGCCGATAACAACATCAGCCTTGATGCCGTGCTGCTTCAACCACTTAACCTGTGGATAAACGGGTGCAGTACCAACACCGCCTGCAACGAAAAGAATGTGCTTTGACTTAAGCTCTTCCTCGCTCATATCGCAAAGGTCACTCGCATTACCGAGAGGGCCTACAAAATCGGCAACACAATCACCTACGTTGTAGTTCATAAGCTCCATAGTAGACTTACCGATAGCCTGTGTAACGATTGTTACCGTGCCTTTTTCCGCATCATAATCGGAAATTGTGAGAGGTATTCTTTCGCCTTTCTCCGTTGTTTTGATTATTACAAACTGACCGGGCTTGGCAGCCTTTGCAATACGAGGTGCTTCAATATCCATAAGATAAATGGTCTTGCTGAGCATCTCTTTTTTAAGAATCTTAAACATTTTTATCCTCCTTTATAATCAATCGCAAATGCCCTGTTATTACACAGAAGCACTGTGTTTGTTAATTGCACTTTCCCTTTATTATACTATAAAACAAAGATTATTTCAACAATAAAAGCTAAAAAATGTATTAAATTATGTATCGGCACATATTAAAAACAAAATACACAGCTTTTTTTGCAAAAGAAAAAGGCGACCTACGAACGGCCGCCTTTCCCTTAAAGAGAAGGTATTTTTTATGGGGTTTACAGTTTGTTTTATTTATTTGAGGGAAAAACAAACCGTAAATGTGAAAATATATAGGGGTTTTTCACGATTCTTATTATAGCAAATGATTTCAAAACAGTGTTACCAAACATAAACTTTTTTTCGAGTTTTTTTTGTGTATTTTTCCTTTCGGAAACAAATTTCACCACAAAACGTTTTAAATTAGTCATTTCTATTATACATTTTGACCTCAACTCTCCAAATCCTGCAATATACTCGCAAGTTTTTCATTTCCCAGCACATCAATTCCCTTAATATATTTTTCTTTTTCTTCCTCATCAAATGCCGAGATGCTTGCGGAAGTGACTTCTTTCACGGTGTTATCGGCATCATACACGGCAACATAGCCGTCAAGTTCTTTGAGTACATAATGATAGGGGCTGTTTTTTTGCACGTTTTTGCTGAATATCACTTTTTTGGGGCTGTAGGATTCCATAGTCCACTTGTCATAGGCAGATGCAAGTCTTTCCCTGCCCCACCCCTGCATATATATCGCAGGTACGCTGTCGTAAGCCTGTGTCACGCCATCGGCATAGTTATATACAAAGGTAATAATTGTATTTTCGCCTATGCCGTCCCCGTCCGAATTCACTTCAATACTGCCACTGCCGTAACTTTTTTCTTTGCCGACATTCATTGCAATTATATAAGAAAACAAAAAAAGCAAAGCAAAAAGTACAACGGACGAAAATATAATAATAAGTAACCTTTTTTTCAACATCAACCCACCTCCGTTTATAGTAACTTACACCATAATTTTTACCCATTTTTCGAAAATGTATACATATTTTTAACAATTAAATCAATCATTGTTTGACTTTATACGTTCATAGTGATATAATTACATATATAATACTAATTAATAAGGTGTTAAAATGTATAACGAAACAACTTTATATGATATAAAAACGGGTCTTGAAATCGAGCTTTTGAGGGTGGGCACGGATGACAGACTTGCCAAAACTCCTCACCCTTTTCAGGGTGACAAGAATCTTGACAGAGATTTTTGCGAGGATCAGCTTGAAATAATCACGCCGCCCTGCAACGGCATCGATGAGCTTATGAATATGCTTAAAAGCTTGCAAACAAGGGCTGTAAACGGTCTTAAAAACGAATACTTATGGTTTTGCAGCAATCCTCCCCACTTTGACAATGAGGATTGCATACACATTGCACGTTTTTACGGCAATCAAAGCTTCAAAAGCGACTACCGCAATCACCTCAAAGACCGTTACGGCAAAAGGCGTATGCTGTATTCGGGCATACACTTCAATATTTCATTCGGTGACAAGTTTTTTGAAAGTTTGGGCATAAGCACAACCAAGGAAAAGAACCATCTTTATTTAAAGCTTGCGAAATATTCTTCATATTACGGTTGGTTACTCGTGCTCCTCACTTCCGCAAGTCCCGTCTGTGATTTTTCTCTCATAGACGACAACACCTGCGGCAGTTTTTTTGACGGATATGCTTCACGCAGGCAGGGTGAGAAAGGCTATTGGAACAGCTTTGACCCTGTGCTTGACTACAGCTCAATTGACGGCTACACGGGCAGTATACAATCTTATGTTGACAAAGGGATATTGCTTTCCCCGAGTGAGCTTTACATACCCGTAAGGCTTAAATTTGACGATGACGGCACGGTCAACCACATAGAGCTTCGTATGTTTGACATAAATCCGCTTTATCCCGACGGAGTGAATGCGGACGATTTAAAATTTGCCCATCTTTTCATGGCTTATCTTGCGGCAAAGCCGGATTTTGATTTCACGGGCGATATGCAGATTGCCGCCCTCAAAAACCACAAAAATGCGGCAAAATTCGATATAGGGAACATAGAAATTGACGGAAAGAAAATAATACCGTCGGCAATAAATATTCTTGAAGATACGGCTCAATTTTACAAAGACCTTTGTGATACAAGCTCCATTGAATTTCAGCTTAAAAAACTTAAAAACGATGAGCGATATTGCAAAAAGCTTAAGCAATTACACAGTGTGGGGTTTGCCGGTGAAATGGCGAAAACCTCAAAAAAATACACTGTTAGTAAAATAAAAAAAACGGAGGTATAATTTTATGAAAAGAAAACTCAAATCACTCACGGCTGCGCTCATCACAGCCACAATTGTAATGTCCTGCACGAGCTTTGCATTTGCGGAGGGTGTTGTGCGTGAGTACAGCGGCAACGGCATCGAAATTTCATACAACGATGTAAACGGCGAATTTTCAGGCACAAAGGCTGCAAATTTCAGCAAGGATAATTCACCGCTTGCCAGTGTGACACCTGTTGACTATGTGATACCCGATGAAATAAACGGCACAAAGCTCAAGGTGATAATAAGGAACGGCTTTTTTGACTGCGACACAATGAAGAGCATAAAGTTGCCGTCAGGTCTCACCACAATAGGTGAAAAAGCTTTCCTCGGCTGTGACTTGCTTGAAAGCATAACCATACCGGACAGCGTAACGGAGCTTGGTGAGGACATATTTGAAAGCTGTGATAGCCTTGCAAGTGCCAAGGTTGGAACGGGTGTCGGCAAAATACCGTCAAAGCTTTTCTACAGCTGCAAAACCCTTAAAAATGTGGAACTTGCGGACAACATAACAAGCATAGGTGCATCAGCATTTGCGGCTTGTAAGTCAATTGAGGAAATTGAACTCCCAAGCAAGCTCACGGAGCTTTCCGATTCATCATTTAAGGATTGCACATCACTCACATCCATAGTTATCCCCGAGGGTGTCACAACAATACCTTCAAACTGCTTTAGCGGATGTAAGAGCCTCAGAAGCGTTACATTGCCAAGCACGATAACCACAATAGGCAAGAACGCATTCAAGGATTGTGTATCCTTAAAGACGGTAAAAATAGGCGAAGCTTGCAGAACAATCGATAAAACAAGTTTTGAGGGTTGCAAAAACATAACAATTTACTGCGTACCCGGTTCAAAGGTAGCTCTTTTTGCCGATTCAAACAATATAAAGACAGCAAACTACGACGATGAATCAAACGTTGAAAAGGAAGAAAACAAGGATGCAAGCTCACAAATTTCCGTCACCGATGATAACTACAAATACACAGAGGGCAACAACGGTGTTCTTCTTAAGGTGAACGGCAAATACGTGGATTGCGGCACGGCAGAACCCGTTATACAGAACGGTTCAACACTTGTGCCTATGCGCCCTCTTCTTTCAGCAATAGGTTGCAAATCAATAAGTTGGGACAAGGACACAAAAACAGTTAAGGCTGCCACAGAGGACATAGATATGGCACTCACCGTAGGCGATGAAACAGCCATAGTAAACGGTGCAAAAATCAAAATGATTACAGCTCCTCAAATCATAAACAGCTCCACATATATCCCCGCAAGATTCGTTTCCGAAGCTTTCGGACTTAAGGTTGTGTGGGATGCGGAAACAAAGACGGTTGTTGTTACGGAAGAATAAAAAAATTATATATCATAAGTCGGTGCACAGTGCGCCGACTTTTTTTGCGGAAAAAAACTCCCCCACCGAATGGTGAGGGAGTGAGTATTGAATTAAATACTATTAGAATTCAACAACATTTTTGAAATCATCAATGCTACTGCTTGATAACTTACTGAAATCAACTACCGCACTTGTTGCGATGTTGTTAATGCTGTCTGAAACATTAAATCCGTTTACCTCAATTGAAGGTTTTTCATAAACATTTTTCATATTCTTTAACCTCCTTATTCAGCATCTTCGGCAACAGCTGTAGCGGTTTTTGTAGCAGTAGCAATGCCCTTGTAAAGCACTTCATCATCGGTACCGTTTATACCTCTGATATAGATACTATCTGCATTTGCACCACCTGCAAGTAAAACTGCCACAATATACTTGCCGTCTTCGGCTGAAATCTTACCGCCGTCATACTCAACAGTTCCATAAACAGTATCACTTGTAATGCTGTTCTGACCAAAGAGGTCTGTTGCAGTAGAAACCGTGAAACCTGCAAAATCATTGTTATCAACTGCATCTTCGGAAATTTCACCATATACGATAAGGTCATCGCCTGTAGCTACAGTCTGGATATTTTCAACTACAGCAGGATTATAGCTTTCCGGTACAAAATCGTCTAAAACAGTTGTATCATCAAATGCGTTATAATCGTCATCTGTAAGCTGAACACCATTAGATGACTCGAAAGCTGTTGCTGATGACTTATCACTTCTGTTCTTATATTCCTTGAATATAGCTGAACCTAAATCACCTTTAGTCATTTCTGTCCAACCGTTTTCATTTATGTATCCGTTTGTCTTTGTGTTTATAAATGTGGCATTTGACTTAGCACCCCAAGTTCTGCCGTAATAACCAACAGGAGATACACTTGCATCATCTGATGTTACAGTACAATTTCTGAATACATAAGGTGATGTCTTAGGTGCCACAATGTAGCCTATTTTAGCATTATTAGCTTCATCACCGGGATATGTCTTCCACTGAAGTTCGCAGTTTTCAAAAAGAGCTGAGAACTCACCGCAGATATAGTCAACGTTACCGCCGATTACACAGTTCTTGAAATATGTGTTATAATTTTTAACGGTTGAACCGTTTCTGCCGAATGTATCCTGTGAAGAAAGTATCTTACAATCAACGGCTTCAATGTTATCTGCTTCGATATAGAAAGCATTTGATCTTTCCTTATGAGCATAAGCTGCTACATCCTGGCTCTTTGTTCTTAAACCAAGTGTTGCATCTGTTCTTTCCGCACCATCTTCAATTTCTTTATCGGTTACTTCATAATTGAATGTATTCTTGAATGTTGTGTTTACAGCCTTGAAGTTGTCACCTCTTACGATGAAAACACCACCCCAAAGAGTACCGCTTCCTTCTGTCTTATCATACTTATCTCTGAAAAGTGTTTCACTGTAAAGACCGTCCGTACCTACTGAATAATATGTACAAGACTGACCGTAATACCAAGAAATTGTATGACCGTTACCGTTAAGTGTAACGTAAGGTGCTGTCATATTTACCTGTTCCTGTAAATCAGCTGTAAGGTTGATTGTTACTCTACCACTTTCGCCGTCCGGTCTGCTCATAGCGTTTATAGCTGCAACAGCTTCCGTAAGTGTATCATAATCACCCGGCACTGATATTTCTGATACAAATTCCTTAGCAGCATCTTCAACCGTTATCCAGTAAAAATATGTTGGTGCTGATGTTACATTAATGGTTACACTTGTTTCTGTACCATCTGTTGTGTAGCTGTTTGTTACAGGATTTGTTGCATTTGAAGAACTTGTTGCTGTAACTTCATTTTCACCATTGATATTCCAAGTACCTGCATACCAACCTGCAACGGTAACTTTCTGCTTACCGTTTACGGGAACAACAATTGTAGCACCGTTACTTGCAACTACAGATGTTGAATTATTTTCG
The DNA here is from genome assembly GCA_964624605.1 of uncultured Lachnospiraceae bacterium. GTDB lineage: Bacteria > Bacillota > Clostridia > Lachnospirales > CAG-274 > CAZUXS01. Next base: position 6,979 of record CAZUXS010000013.1, read on the forward strand.
CCTACACCCGTAAATGTAAGAGGTGAACCATTCATCTCTTCCGGAAGAACATACTTTGACTTAAGCAAAGGCTCACAGTAAACTTCATTTACATTCTTTGATGCATCTGTAGAAACAGAAACTCTGTCCTTTGTCTGATAGCCCTTTGTTGATACAACAGATGTGTTGTACTCACCCGGCTTGATAGTGTCTATTGTATAAGTACCATCAGCACTTATATTTGTTGTTGTGTAGGATATTTCGCTGTCAACCATACTTGTAAACTTAAGACTTGTTACAGATGTTACATCAAAATCTTCATCTGCACCTGTTATTTTACCTGTAAGAGTAGTATCGGGAACATCCTCAATTGTTATTGCTATGTCACTGCCATCACACTTAAATGATGTTGCACCGCTTACAAGTGGCTTCTTACCACCATCATTACTCTTAAGCACATAGCTGTGACCCTTTAACAATGTTACAGATGTTGTATCCTTTGTTACGGTTGCCTTTGTTGTGCCAAAATCAGCATCAACAAGACTAATCTGTGCATTTCCGATAGCATTGCTGTCAACCGTTACATTTACATTAACAGCTTCATCAACAGCATATTCAAAACCTGCAAAACCACAACTGTTTGTTTTATTTGATGAACTTACAACATAAGTATGCCCTACCTCTACCTGTACTGCAAAACTTTCTGCCGCTGTTTCGGAAGCATTCTGTTTTGACGTAGTAGCATCTTCGGATGCAAAATCCCATATATTAATAAAACTTGTTGAGGTAAAATATACGTTAAACATACCATTTGCCACAGGCTTAAATACTATGCAAGTACCGTCTCCGCTTTTCGGTATGGAAGTCATATTACTTGCTGTTGACGGTCTGTTACCAGCCTTGTAAGCATTAACTGTTTTACCTGCTCTTGTAAGGTCTGACTTAAATACGGTATACTTTGTTGTTCCATTACCAATCAATTCAAGTGTGCTGTCGCCTGCAACTTCAACATCACCCGGCTCAATTACGCCATCGGTTGCGATATCATCAAGCCATAATTCAAAGCTCTTTGCTTCGCCCTTAGCAGCAGCCGCATTTACAACGGTAATTAGTCCAAGATAACCCTGTCCGCTACCTGAATATGTAAATGTAAGCGTATCGGCACCACCAACATAATCATAGCTGTTTTCGGTTTTATCGGTATCGACATGTGCATCTACCGAACCTATCTCGGTACCTGCACTGTTTGTCACGGTAAATTTACTGCCCGATGGTGCATAAATTGAAAGCTTCAAAGAAATTGTTGCATTTCCTGCCACCTTTACCTTAAGAGTATCGTTTGGCTTTACCGCAAAACCATAATCTGCACTATGGTATTTACCGCCACCCGTTGCAGCATACTCAAATATTCCATCATCTGATGAAACGGTTGAACCTGCCACAAAATCTGAAAGTGTTCCCAAATTCCACGTGTAGGTCTGACCTGCTTCGGGGGCAGCCGCAAACACATTACCTACATTCATAACCACAAAGCTTGAAAACAGCATTACGAATGCAAGCACAGAGCTTATAGCTCTTTTAAACTTATTGTTCATTTTGATTTCCCTCCTTTTGTATAAATTTAATGAACAATCGCACACACGACTCTCTGCCGTGTGCAAGCAAAATGACAAAAAGCATTTCCATAAGCTTCACATATTATATGAAAAGCCTTTTACCATCTCATTTTATTATAACCTACATTTGTCAAAAATGCAATAAAATATATCTTGTAATTTTAAACAAAATAGCACCATTTCATCAAAAAAGCTTTTTCCTCTCAAAATACCGCAATTTCACCATTATATACGGTGGTACACCACCACGTTTTTTGTAAGAAATATCCAAAAAATCAACTATGAACCAAGTTCACTCTTCACATCAATTTTCCCCAAAAAACTTTTGTATTCACTTTTTTAACCGTTTTTGTTATATTTCCTATACAATTTACACAATGTTTATTGAGATTTTTATTATTATTTATTTAGATTACGGCTTGACAATTAGGTTAGGTTGTGCTAATCTAATTGTGTTTGAACAACTAAGTTATTTTTCACTAACCAAAGGAGGTGCGGTCTATGCCTTTAACAATGGCTAAGCAAGGAGATATATGCACAATCAAAAAAATCACAGGCAAGGATGAACAACGTCTTTTTCTCGAAAGATTGGGGTTTGTCGTGGGTGCAACCGTGAGCATAATTTCCGAAATGGCAGGCAATATAATTGTCAATGTGAAAGAAACAAGAGTGGCAATCAGCAAGGCTGCCGCTAACAAAATTTTGGTATAAAAATATTTTAATACGAGGTGCTGATATGAAAACATTAAATGAAGTTGGCATTGGCGAAACCGTGAGCATTGTGAAGCTCAACGGTGTCGGTGCCATAAAGAGAAGAATTATGGATATGGGATTGACAAAGGGCACACAGGTGTATGTGCGCAAGGTTGCCCCACTTGGCGACCCAATCGAACTGACCGTTAGGGGATATGAGCTTTCATTGAGGAAAGCGGATGCTGCACTTATTGACGTGGAGTAATTTTTTTTGCCCAAAGGTTAGTCATAACTCACTTGGTAAGCTATTTCTTACTTTGTTTATGATTAAATTTTCACTATAGAATGGAGGAAAGACAATGAGCGTTACAATTGCACTTGCAGGTAACCCCAACTGTGGTAAAACCACATTATTCAATGCCTTAACAGGCTCTAACCAATTTGTCGGCAACTGGCCCGGTGTTACGGTTGAAAAAAAGGAAGGTAAATTGAAAGGCAACAAGGATGTCACAATCACCGACCTACCCGGTATATATTCACTTTCACCCTACACCCTTGAAGAAGTTGTGGCAAGAAACTATCTTTTGAACGAGAAGCCCAATGCCATTATAAACATTGTGGACGGTACAAACCTTGAAAGAAACCTTTATCTTTCAACTCAGCTCATCGAGCTTGGTATTCCCGTTGTGCTTGCCGTAAATATGATGGATATAGTCGAGAAAAACGGCGACAGCATAAACACAAAGGTACTCAGCGAAAAAACGGGTTGCCCCGTATATGAAATATCAGCCCTCAAAACAAAAGGCATCAACGAGCTTACAAAAAAGGCTGTGGAGATTGCAAAAAAAGGTGAGGCAACAACACCTAAGCACAGCTTTTCAAAATCCGTTGAGGATTACATAGCTCAAATTTCAAGCAAGCTCAACATAAATCAGGAAAACAAGAGATTTTTCGCAATAAAGCTCTTTGAGAGAGATGAAAAAATAGCAAACTCTCTCGGCTACGTTCCCGATTGTGAAAACTTAATCGAAAAAGCCGAAAGCGAATTTGACGACGACAGCGAATCCATAATCACAAATGAAAGATATACATACATATCTTCCATTATAGATTCTTGTTGCAAGAGAACAAACAAAGGCGGTTTGACCACCTCCGATAAAATAGATAAAATAGTAACCAACAGATTTCTTGCCCTTCCGATATTTGCAATTGTAATGTTCATTATATATTATGTATCGGTTACAACCGTCGGTTCTTATGCAACAGACTGGGCAAATGACGGTGTTTTCGGTGACGGATGGCATTTATTCGGCATAGGCAGCAGTGCTTATGAAGAAGTTGCCGATGATTTCGGCGGTGCAGCCGAAGTTGTAAACGGTTTCATTGAATATGCAGCTTCAAAGGATATCGACACGGAAGATATCGAAGCCGCACTTGATACGGAAGCGGATGATTTTGATGCGGAAGTTGCAGCAGCCGCACTTGATGATTTTGCCGAGAATTTCTCATCCGATGATGTTGCAACATACAGCGTTATAGATGATGAAACTCTTGCTGATGAAACCGTTGAATCTACGGGTGATGACCTTATAGAAGCAATAGATACTTACAAATCTTATAACTGCGAAGAACCCGACCCTGCCGATTACGGCGTATGGATTTCGGGTGTTCCCGTTCTTGTTGAGGGCTTGCTTGATTCAATAGGCTGTGCGCCATGGCTCAGCGGTCTTATACTTGACGGTATTGTTGCAGGTGTGGGTGCCGTACTCGGTTTCGTGCCACAGATGCTCGTACTCTTCATCTTCCTCGCTTTCTTGGAGGGTTGCGGATATATGGCAAGAATTGCATTCATACTCGACAGAATTTTCAGACGTTTCGGTTTATCCGGTAAAGGCTTTATTCCTATTCTTATAGGTACGGGTTGTGGTGTCCCCGGTGTTATGGCATCAAGAACAATTGAAAACGAACGTGACCGCCGAATGACAATAATGACAACAACTTTTATACCTTGCGGTGCTAAACTCCCTTTCATAGCTATGATTGCAGGTGCTATATTCGGTGGTGCGCCTTGGGTTGCGCCATCAGCATATTTCCTCGGTATGTTCTCAATCATCATATCCGGTATTATGCTTAAAAAGACAACAATGTTTTCCGGCGACCCCGCTCCGTTCGTAATGGAACTTCCCGCTTACCATATGCCTACACTCGGTAGTGTGCTTCGTTCAATGTGGGAAAGAGGCTGGTCTTTCATCAAAAAGGCGGGAACAATAATTCTTATTTCAACAATATTTGTTTGGGCAACAACCTACTTCGGTTTCAAGGACGGTACATTCCGTATGCTTGCGGAAGAGGAAATCGACAGCAGTATACTTGCAGTGATAGGTAATGCAATCCACTGGTTATTCACACCACTTGGCTGGGGTAACTGGCAGGCAACGGTTGCATCAATCACAGGTCTTGTTGCTAAGGAAAATATTGTAGGTACAATGGGTATTCTCTATAACGGCAATGGTGACACAAGCGTATACCAGAATCTCGGCAACGCTTTCTCATCAATCGGAGGCTATTCATTCCTCACATTCAACCTGCTTTGTGCTCCTTGCTTTGCCGCAATGGGTGCTATCAGAAGAGAAATGAACAGCCCTAAGTGGACAGCATTTGCAATCACATATCAGTGTGTATTCGCTTATGCAATGGCACTTTTGGTTTACCGCATCGGCGGACTTATCACAGGTCAGGTCGGCTTCGGTATAGGCACAATATTTGCCGTTGTTGTTGCAATAGGTATGATTTACTTCCTTTTCAGAAAAAAGAAGTAATGTACGTTGATTAAAAAGGAGGCTTACGGCTATGAATATAGGTACTGCGGTTGTTTTGGTTATAGTTGTGTGTGTTTGTGTTTTAGCTGTTAAAAGCATTATAAAGCGTAAAAACAGTGGTGGCTGCGGTTGCGGCTGCGACAAATGCAACAAGTGCAAATAAGATTTAATATAGCGGGTTGTGGGTTGAGACACTTGACTTTCTATCAAAATTACGATAAAACCTCATTTCTCATACCCATAACCCCTTTTTTTACGCCCGTAATCAACAAAAATATTAAAATTATAAAAAAAAATTAAAAAAATTTTCGTATAATGGTTGACTATTTCCATTTTTTTGTGTATAATTTGTTAGTGTGCATTGGTATTCGGTTTACAGATGAACGCTTATCTGAATGTACATTTGACCGAGTTTCACTCAGTCGAAAACAGAACCGAGGGGAGGGAAAATTAATGTCTGAGGTTAGAGTAAAAGAGAATGAGTCTCTTGACAGCGCTCTTCGTCGTTTTAAGAGAAACTGTGCAAAAGCAGGTATTATGGGCGAGGTTCGTAAGAGAGAGCATTATGACAAGCCTAGCGTAAAGCGTAAGAAGAAGTCTGAAGCTGCTAGAAAGCGTAAGTATAACTAATTTAATGTTATAACATTTTATTTAAAGGGATTGAGTTTTGAATGACTTTAAAGGAAAAACTCTTTGAAGATCTGAAGGCTGCAATGAAGAGCAAAGATACAATCGCCAAAGAATGTATTCAGATGGTTCGTGCCGCTATTCTTCAAATTGAAAAGGATCAAAAAATTGATGTGGATGATGCGGGTGTTCTTGTTGTAATCAACAAGGAAATCAAAAAGTATAAAGATGTACTTCCCGACTTTATCCGTGGCGGTAGACAGGATCTGGTGGATCAGGTCAATAAAAAAATTGACATCCTGACAGCTTACCTTCCCGAGCAATTATCAGAGGACGAAGTCAAGGCTATTATTGATGATGCCATTACCGCAACCGGTGCCGTATCTATGAAGGATATGGGCAAGGTCATGGGTGCTGTAACTGCCAAAACAAAGGGTGTTGCCGACAATAAGCTTGTAAGTGAGCTTGTGAAGGCAGCTTTGCAAAAACTTTAGTCAACAAACTAAAAGGATAGGCTCACGTCTATCCTTTTTGAACTTTTAGGAGGTACTTGTAAATGAAAAGATTTTTATGTATTTCATCAGCATTTTTAATCGCACTTTCAATGTCTGTACCAACACTTGCAGGCAGAGGCGATCGCAAGCAAAAAAAATCAGAAGAAACAGCAACTCAGGTTGAAGAAACAACCGTAGAGGAATCCACACAGGCAGAAGAGTCCACAGAGGCAACAACAGCTGCCGTTCAGGCTGAAACTTCTACTCAGGCTACAACGGTTGCACAGGCAACCACAAAGGCTACAGAGGCATCTACAGAGGCTACAACAGCAGCTCCTGCAAGTACCGCACCAACAACCACAGCAGCAAACACAACAACTGCTGCCCCCGCTCCGTTACAGTCCGTTTCAGGCGCTACAATAAACCTCAACGGTCAGCCGTTGCAGTTTGATGTTGCTCCCGGCCTTGTGCTCGGAAGATTTCTTGTGCCAATGAGAACAATTTTCGAGGCTCTCGGCGCAGATGTTGAGTGGGAACCCGTAAAGAAGATAATAACAAGCACAAAGGGCGATACAACCGTTGTGATTAACATATATGCAGGCACATTTGAAGTGAACGGACAGAGAGTTCAGCTTGATGTACCCGCAAGAATTGAGAACGGCAGAACTCTTGTTCCTCTCAGAGCCGTTGCGGAAGCATTCGGTGCAGAGGTAAACTGGGATCAGAGCACACTCACAGCCGATATCAATATTGACCTCACGGAAACAACAACTGAGGTAACAACAGAAGAAACCACGGAAGAAACTACCGAGGAAACAACAAAGGCATCAAAGCGTAAGAATAAGTACACATTTGAGGACAACAAATTCACAGCCGAGGATGGTGTATACACAATTACACTTCCCGAGGAATATGATTTTGATGAGGATGTTGACGATGATGAAGTGACATTCGAATATGAGGGCGATGACGACGAAGCACCTATAAGCGTAAGCGTATTGCACCTCACAGATGATGATGCGGAAGAGCTTATCGAAGCTTTCCCCAAGGCTGAAAAAGATATAGAGGCATATTTTGAAGCCGATTCAATTTTAAAGGGCACTACAAACTTCTCAACAAAGACAGAAAAAGGCACAAAGCAGACATCATTCATCGCTAAGCTGGTTGCAAGAGAAGGCGGTGACCTTACAGCCACATCATACCTTCTTGTTCAAACCGACGATGATGATTGTTATCTTGTAAAAGCTCAAACAACAAAGGATAAGCAGGCAAATCTTTCCTTGATAAGTTCAATCACAAGATCATTTGAGCTTGCCGAAGAAGGTAATATCAATGCGGAGGAAGAAGAGTCTGTTAAGGACGTAAACGGTTCAACACTGGTAAAGGGCAGAGGTAACACCGTTATAAGAAAAACAAATACCTCATCAACCGCAACAGACGATAATGAAGAATCCGAAGACAGCGAAAATTCCGAAGAATAACAAAATAATTTAAGATAAAAAATGACGGCTAATCACCAAAAAAAGGTTAGCCGTCATTTTTTATTTTAGCAAGAATAAAAAAATATCAGTATAAGATATAATTTGTGCATAATTCCGGTTATGAAATTTTGTTTAATTTTCATCTATAAAATTGACTAAAAACTATTGTTATATGTGCGGAATAATGGTATAATTAGCTAAACGATTCAAGAATTTAAATAGTGTCACGAAGTATGCTTTGTGACTAATTTCAACTTAGAAAGGAGGTTCTGTTTTTTTATATCATATATTAACAAAATTCAAACAATATAAAAAGGAGGAAGCGTTATGAATTTAAAAAAGATTTGCGGAAACTGTTTAGCTTTAACTATCATGGTTTCGAACATAAATATATATGGCGCAAATTCAATAACCAATGAAGAAAGTTATAAATTTTCAATCAAAGATGAAGTTATATCAAGTGGCGCTGTTGATAAAGATACCTCATCCGATGTTGTTGCTTATGCCGTTGATGGCGGTAATATTTATTTTGATACAGCCACAGGCACAATCACAGACTGTGATGATATGATTGTAAAGGCTGATATACCCGCTGCCATAAACAACGTGAGTGTAGTAGCCATAGGAGTAGCGGCTTTTAACAATTGCCCTAATTTATCGGTTGTAAAGCTTCCCGATAGCATTACAAGTATCGAAGCTTATGCATTTGATTCCTGTGAAAATTTAACTGATATAAATATTCCCGATTCTGTTACCTACATTGGAATTGGGGCTTTAAGCAGCACAAGTATTACCGTAGGATATATTCCATCAAGCTTAACAAGCCCGTTTGAGGATGGTTTATTTATATATTCCGATTGTCCCAACTTAACAAATTTTGTTGTAGGAAAGGACAATGAGTTTTATACGGCAATTGACGGTGTTTTATTTAATAAAGACGAAACGGAATTAATAGCTTATCCGTATGGCAGAACAGATACACAATATACCGTTCCGAACGGAACTACCGTAATAGGTCAGGATGCGTTTTCCAACAGTGGAAATCTTCATAATATAATATTACCCGCAAGCCTTACACGCATTAAGGATGCTGCTTTTGCTTATTGTGCAAATTTATCAAGCATAGCCATTCCCGATAATGTTTCTGTTATTGGTAAATATGCGTTCGGAGAATGTACTAAGCTTTCTGCGGTTACTCTTCCCGACAGTGTCACATCTATAGACGATGATATTTTTTACAAATGTTCCGGCTTATCCGATGTAACATTATCAAAAAATATATCAAGTCTTCCTTTCGGTACATTTGAAGATTGTGACAGCTTGGATAATGTGGTAATTCCGGAAAATATAAATACAATTGGAAATTATGCATTTTACAGTTGTGACAGCTTAAAGACTTTAACCATAGAAAATAAAAACATCAACATTGCAAGTAATGCCTTTGAAGATACCAAAAACATAAGCGATATATATTTAAAAGGCAGTGAGGAAGACTGGAAGAACTTTGATTTAGGCATAGATATGTCTGCAATCAACATTCATTATTATTCCGACTCCGAACCTACAGCCACCTACACCGTAAGATTTATAAGCAACCGTTACGATATCTCTATCGATAATATTACGGTTTTGGGCGGAAATAGTATTGAATTGCCTATACCGACAAATGAGGGCTATGTTTTTAAGGGTTGGTTTAAGGAGTCAACCTTTGATAATGAATTTACATCAACCGATAAAGTGGAAACAGACTTAATTCTTTATGCTAAGTGGAATAAATTGATAACTTTATCATTTGACAGCAACGGTGGCAGTTCCGTTAAAGATATGTATGTTGAAGAGGGTACGTCGGTAATGCTTCCGATACCTACCAAATCAGGATGCACATTCGGCGGTTGGTATCTTGATTCAATGTGGTCAAACGAATATACCGATTCCACACAAGCACCGCAGTATGACAGAACATTATATGCAAAATGGATTAAAACCATGCCAACCGAAAGTGAGATAACCGCAAAATATAAAGCTCTTGATTTATCGCCGGTATCTACCAGATTTATCAAAACACCGAGCTTAAGTGCACCTTATTCAGCCGGAAAGCTCTGTAACAATATGGTTAAAAACGGACTTGATTATCTTAATTTCGTCAGATTTGTTGAGGGCTTGCAACCTGTAAGCATTGATGAAAGCAAAGCTGATTTGGCACAACACGGTGCAGTGTTGCTTTCATACGAATACAGCCACACACCTTCACAACCGAGTGATATGGATGATGACTTTTACAACTTAGGTTATGAAGCCACTTCAACAAGTAATATTGCTTGGAGCTATAATAACAATTCACTTAGCAATTTAGGAGGATTTGTGCAGCTTTGGTTAAATGATGAAGATAGCAGCAATATGTCCAGAGTGGGACACAGAAGATGGCTTCTTAACCCATATATGCTTACCACCGCTTTTGGATATGTTGAAAAAGGCGCAAACAAATATGCAAATGTTTTAGCTTTTGATGAAAGTAACACAGACTTAGATTATTATGATTTTATTGCATATCCGGCAAACGGATATTTTCCAAACAACTTAATTGACAATACTATTCCTTGGTCTGTATCCTTGAATACTTCATTATACAAGGTTGAATCAAGGGATGATATTAATATAAAGATTACTAAAAAATCCAACGGACAGACTTGGACTATATCTCAATCAGATTATAAAAGCAGTCCGGCGGAGGGAGATAAGTACTTTAATTATAACAGTGTTGGGTATGGTATCAACAGTTGTATTATATTCAGCATAGGCAAAAACAACATTTCAAATAACGATTTAACAGGTGAATTTGATGTTGAAATAACAGGATTAAAAGACTCAGAAGGAAATGATACAAGTATAAACTATACTACCACCCTTTTCAGTATTTCTTCATCATCAAATAACACAGGTACAACATCAGGTTCCTCAACAACGGGTTCCACATCATCAGGCTCTACATCATCAAGCGGTGGTGGCGGCGGTGGTGGCGGCGGTTCATCATCAACAACCTACTACACAATAACGTGGAATTACAACAATGACACAACCGCTACAGAAAATAAAGTTATTAAAAACAAAACTCTTACAAAACCATCAACACCTATAAAGGATGGTTACACATTCACAGGCTGGTATACCGATTCGAATTGCACAAAACTCTATGACTTTGCAACAAAGGTCACGAGTTCATTCACGTTATATGCAGGTTGGGAAAAAATTAAAGAAGAAACCAAAGAAGAAACCGAAGAAAAAATCAAGGAAAACACCGTTAAGGATACCAAACAATCCGATACCTATGAAACATTTGACGATTATGTAAGCGTCACAATAGGAAGTAACCGAATTGTTATAAACGATAAGACATACAACATAGACGTTGCCCCATACATACAGACAAGCAGCAGTTCAACACTTGTTCCTCTCAGATTTGTTGCTTTGGCTATTTGCGGCGGCAATGTTGATTCAGCCGACACAAGCAGTATAGTCACTTGGGACAGTTCAACAAAAACCGCAACAATAAGAGCAAACAACAAGGTTATAGAATTTGTTTCCGGTAGTAATATTATGACTGTTAACGGCAAAACAACAGTAATGGATAACGGTGTCGAAGCCGAAATCAAGGACAGCAGAATGTTTATACCTTTCAGAGCTTTGGGAAAAGCTTTGGATGTGGACGTGGATTGGGATTCCGAAACAAAAACGGCAATATACCAAACCAAATAATCGGCACTGTAAAAACTTGCAAAACAATACCCCTCGGAAAAACTCCGAGGGGCAATTTTTGTTAAAATAAAAATGTCGTATATTTATTTAAAATCACTTTCGGAATAGCGTTCACCATTCCACCAAACATTACTTGGGTCACTCGCAATGGTTGTATAAGGTCTTGTCCAAGCCTCATCACTATCCTCTATGGTTTTCCATTCCGAATTTTCTCTTGTCCATTCAATCACGACATTGTGTTTCAAATCCTTGACACGTATCTTTGTTATAAGCTTTGTATTTTTGTTATACATAGCAATTGCGGCAAATTTGACACTTTGATTACCTGCATCCATAGCCTCATATATAAGCTTCGCCCTACTTCTTGTCGGTGCCGGTTTTTCATTTGTTACTGCTTCATAGAAATAAGTTTTATTTTCAGATGCGTAACTCATTCCTTCTCCGCCGTTTCCTGCATCCTGAGCTGTAGCAATCAAAATAGCATCGTGGAAACTTTGTCCTATTTTCATAACGGTTGTCGTTCTGGATTTTGCTATCCACCGCATCGTAGCCGGTGTAATCATTGCCGCAAGTATACCCAGTATCAAAATCACAACAATAAGTTCAACCAAGGTAAAACCTTTTTTGCTTTCTTTCGGATCAACGACTTTAAATGCCTTAGTCATTGTTACCCCCCTCCTTTCAGCAATAAACGATCTACTGTGGCAACAACATTATTTATTGTCACCGAAAAAAGTATTATATATCATTTCAGCGGCTTTGTCAATAGTAACACTGCCATAAATATAAAAAGCAGCTTCATCTTCAAAGTTTAAATATATATTTTCATCTTCCAGCACAGCTTTCATGCCAGACATTTCCTTTTGATTATTTTGAAGCATGGTGTTTGCCGAATTGGCAAGACCATCTATCATATCATTTTTCTCTAGTACATCGTAGGCGGAGTTACTTATAGGTATTCCTTTTTCCGTCTTTTGCAGCATTGCCATATCCTCGCTGTTAAGCAGGAAATTCAAAAGCTTTGCCGCAGCTTCCGGTTGTTCCGTTGTGTCACTTATGGCATACATCGTTGCAGGTTTAACGTACCAGCCGAGCTTTGTTGCGCCCTCAAGCTTTGGATACTCACCCACCACAACATTTGCACCGCTTTCAATCAAGGCTGAACAGTATTTTTCGGAATCACTTATCCAACCCATAATTCCTGCGGTTTTGCCTGTCATAAAATAGTTGAGGTTATATTTGCCGACAACGGGAATAACGCCCTCATCAATCATTCTTTTGTAAAAATCAAGCATAAACTTGATATCGTCTTGCGTGAGCAGAAGATTGCCGTTTTCATCACAAGCGGACTTACCCGTCGATTGTTCCCAATATGAAAGCAAGAAGAAAAAAGCAGCCTTTTCACCCATAAACATAGGATACATACCGTCTTTCTTCATTACCCTTGCAGCATTAAATAAATCGTCAAAGGTCTTTGGCAATTCAAGATTATATTTATCGTATATATCCTTGTTATAGTACATTGTTTCCACATTAAAGGCAATAGGCAGGGCATTCAAATGCCCGTCTACCTCGCCGTAGGATAATTCCGTTTGTGTATAATTTGACAAATCAACATAGTCCGTAAGCTTATATATATCGTAAAAGCCTTTGCCATCCGACGAGTAATCGGAAAGCCAGTTATAGTTTATCTGCATAACATCGGGCTTTTCATTTGATTTCATATAAATGTTCTGTCGTTTGCTGTAGCCGTTCCAATTGGCATACTTGCACTTTACATTTATATCATCATTTTGTGCATTGAATATATCCACACCATCCATAGTGTAGGTATTTCTGTTGCTATCGCCCCACCACGAAAAAGATATGTCGCTTACGTTTGTTTTATACTCAACCTCGCTGTCGGCACCTGCCGTGCAACCCGTTAATATGGCGGCAGCCGATAACAAGGCAACAAAACTCTTTATTTTTGTTTTTTTCACACAGCTCACCTCTTTTTCGTTACTCGTAAAAGTTAATCTGATTTTTACCGTTTCTTTTGGAACGATAAAGCATATTATCAGCTGTTTTATACATTTCATCAAAGCTCATTGCATCCTTAACCACAATTACGATACCTGCACTGAGTGAAAGACCGCAACTTTCATGCTCACTTTCAAACTCCTTGTCAAACTCGTCCTTGAAAAGCTGAATAAGCACGGCAACCGAATTCCTGACAGCATTCATATTCAGACCGGAGCTTCGTTTGTAAATTGCAAACTCGTCACCGCCTATTCTGCCGGAAATGGCATTTGAGCCGTATATTCTCTTTATGAGGTCACCTATACGCACGATAACCTCATCACCCTTATCATGACCGAGTGTATCGTTTATTTTCTTGAAGTTATCCATATCAAGCATAATAAATGTATCTATATCGGTGCTTTCACCCTTTTCCATTACCGCCGTGGCAATGTCTCTGAATGAAATTTTGTTTAAAAGACCCGTAAGTTGGTCACGTACAGCCTTTTCTTCCAAAGCCGAAACAAGCTTACCCATTGGGTTTGAAAGACGCTTTATGAAGAAATACAAAACACCGAGCATAATCACAAAGAGTATGGAAGAAAACATATAAGAATACTGTCTTGACTTATATATTTCCTTAAGCAAAGCCGATTTCGGCATTGAACAAACTATACTCCATCTGCCGTTGTTGCAGGCATTTGACGTGACCATATAATCATCACTGATTACAAGGCTTCTTCCGTTTTCATCCGTAAGTGACTTAATTTCATCGGGAAGAGGCAAACCCGTTTCATTCTTATCCGTTGAGTAAAAAACAATGTCATTTTCGTCCATGAGTCTTATAACCATGCCATCCATGTCCTCGGGCACTTCAAATATAGACTCTATTTCTCTTGTGTAAAAAGATGCGAAAATTATGGCGTTTTCATTCAACCTTTTCACATAATATATACTGCTGAACTTCGAATTCTTGTCGGAAAACCAACCCGACTGTGTTTTTTCATCGGTAATTTTGGAAGAAAACCCCTCGTATGTCTTGCCGTCATCAAACATCTGATAACTTTCGGTACTTATCCAGCCAACTGTGTGGTTATCCGCATACACAACACCGAAATCGGCATAGTTATCCAGTACGCCTAAATCCTGTATTCTGGATTTTATGGCATTTTCATTTTGGAGCTTTGTTATGTCGTCATATTCGTCGGAAGTTTCGTCATACGTAAAATACATATCATCCGAGAAGAAAAGCGACACAGTGTCCTTAAGTTTCTCCAAATAACTATCTATGTTCATAACCTGTTGGCTGTTTAATGTGATTACAAGTGCCGAAGACTTTTTTGTCATCGTATCGATTGAGTTACGTGATGTGACAAAAGTGAGCACAAATGTAAGCACAAACATTATTGCTACAAATACGAAGAGAATGTGCCAAACGAAATGCTGAACACCCAATTCCGTATTTGTGATATTTTTTTTATTACCCATACAAAACCCTTTCAGCCGTTTAGGCACAACCTATCTCTTAATTACCCTCGTATTCATCCAATGTAATCATACCCTCGCAGCCCTGTCCTGCAGGTATCATTGGGAATACTTTTTCATCTTTATCTATATCACACACAATAAGACAAGGACGCTTGCTTGCAATAGCCTTTTCCAAAGCCTCGTCAACCTCTTCCGGCTTTGTTACGTTGAATGTAAGGCACTTGTAAGCCTCACCGAGTTTTATGAAATCGGTTGCCTTATCAAGGTTTGTCTGTGAATATCTTGCATCATAGAATAAATCCTGCCACTGTCTAACCATACCCAAAACATGGTTATTTATAACAACCTCTATAATAGGCACGTCATTTGCAACAGCGGTTGCAAGCTCTATATGGTTCATATAGAAACAGCCGTCACCTGCGATGTTAAACACAATCTTATCGGGCTGACCTACCTTTGCACCTATAGATGCACCAAGACCGTAACCCATTGTGCCAAGACCGCCCGAAGTAAGGAAGTGACGTGGATGCTCGTGGTCGATAAACTGTGCAGCCCACATCTGATGCTGTCCAACCTCTGTTGTGATTATAGCTTCACCCTTTGTAAGCTCGCTTATTCTCTGCATTATATACTGTGGCTTTAATGAACCGTCGTGGTCGTACTTAAGAGGGTAGTCCTCCTTGTACTTATTCATTGTTGCAAGCCACTCCTCGTTATCTATAGGCTCAACTTTGTCTATAAGACGCTTTACAATTTCCTCTACATCACCTATTACGGAACTTGCGGTAGGTATGTTTTTGTTTATCTCCGCAGGGTCGATATCTATGTGGAGTACCTTTGCATTAGGTGCAAACTTATCGAAGTTTGTTGCAACTCTGTCGCTGAAACGTGCACCCATTGCTATGAATAAGTCACACTCGTTTGCAAGGAGGTTTGATGTTTTTGTACCGTGCATACCAATCATACCCGTTGAAAGAGGATGAGTTGAAGGCACAACACCAAGACCCATTGTTGAACAGCAAGTAGGTATATTGAATTTCTCAATAAATTTAATAATTTGGTCACTTGCTTCCGCATTTATACAACCGCCACCACAATAGAGGAAAGGCTTTTTAGCGTTCTTGATAAGCTCGGCAGCCGCATCAAGATCCTCCTCCGTGATAGTGTGAGTTCTCTTTTCAATAGGATAAGGCTCTGCTTTTTCATACTCGCAAACAGCCGCAGTAACATCCTTTGTTATATCAATAAGCACAGGACCCGGACGGCCTTTTCTTGCTATCCAGAAAGCTTTTCTAACCGTTTCGGCAAGCTTTGTTACATCCTTTACTATGTAGTTATGCTTTGTGATAGGCATAGTTACACCGGTAATATCAATCTCCTGAAAACTGTCCTTACCGAGATAAGGAAGTGACACGTTACCCGTGATTGCCACAAGCGGTATACTATCCATATAAGCCGTTGCAATACCCGTAACAAGGTTAGTTGCACCCGGGCCACTTGTTGCAAGGCATACACCAACCTTACCGGTTGCACGTGCATAACCGTCAGCGGCGTGCGCCGCACCCTGCTCATGTGATGTGAGATAATGCTTTATCTCGTTCTGATGCTTGTATAAAGCATCGTATATATTAAGTACAGCACCACCGGGATAGCCGAATATAGTGTCTACCCCCTGCTCTTTAAGGCACTCAATCAGTATTTCTGAACCGTTAAGAAGCATTGTACTTACTCCTTTCGTTGTTGTTTATATAATTTCTATCGTTGGTTTAAGTGCTAAGAACCATTTTTGCCGTTGGTTGGATTTTTTAATCGTTCTGCACCATTAATTTTTAGTTCTTCGCCTCATCCGTCATTTTTGCAAGCAAAAATGCCACCCAGAGCAAATTTGCTTGCAAACTTTGCGGGGCTGTTCACAGTTCCCCGTGGGGGAAGGCTATAGGCGGCTTCTCCGCTTACCCAAACAACACCCATTCGGGTTAGTACAGGGGGCAATCCGCCATTTTCCATTAATTTTAGTTCTTGAAAACTTTTTTCTATCGCAAAAAAGTTTTCAAACTTTCAAAAAAAGCTCTTCTAAGAAGCATGGGGCGTTGCCCCATACCCCACTCGCTTTTTGAAAAAAGCGAGGCAAAAACTTTTCAATGCGGCTTACGCCGCAAACCCACTACCTTATCCGCCACAAAGTAGGCGGACAGCAATGGGACGGCTACGCCGCAAACCCGAACCACACCCAAACGGGTGGGTGCAGGGGCAACCCGCCACAGGTTTCGATGAGCCAACTCACTCACCGCCCCTGCCCGTTAGGGGTTTGGGGCGAATCTAGTTTCAAAATTACAAAGTAATTTTGAAATCCCGTAGGGATTCGCAATTTTGCTTCGCAAAATTGCGAACCACCCAACGTTTTTGGTTCTTTTTTCGTAAAAAAGAACAATCTTTTCTTTTCCTGAAAAATAATCGAAAATTAAATTTTAAACAAGCTTTTACTAAAAGCTTTTACCAAAAGCTTATCACCCTAATTCGGAATTAGCTAAGCACCGCACCCTTGTCGGCAGAACTTACAAGTTTTGCATATCTTGCAAGATAACCCGTCTTAATCTTAGGCTCGGGAATAGTCCATTCCTTCCTTCTAGCTTCCAACTCTTCATCGGTAAGCTGAACATTTATCTTACCTGCATTGATATCGATATCAATAACATCGCCCTCTCTAACAAGACCGATATTACCACCTGAAGCGGCTTCAGGTGAAACGTGACCGATACTTGCACCTCTTGATGCACCTGAGAATCTACCATCGGTAATAAGTGCAACTTCCTTATCAAGCTTCATACCTGCAAGTGCTGAAGTTGGTGAAAGCATTTCACGCATACCGGGGCCACCCTTAGGGCCTTCGTATACGATAACAACAACATCACCGCTTACTATCTTACCGCCGAATATAGCGGCAATAGCGTCTTCCTCTGAGTTAAATACTCTTGCAGGGCCTGTATGCTTAAGCATTTCGGGAGCAACCGCACTTCTCTTAACAACGCAGCCGTCCTTTGCTATGTTACCTCTAAGAACTGCGATACCGCCTGTTGTTGAGTATGGATTTTCAACTGTTCTAATGATAGTGCCGTCTGCACCGCTCTTATCTGCTATGTTCTCACCTACTGTTTTAAGTGTGCAAGTGAGGTTATCAAGTGCAAGCAAGCCGAGTTTATTTATTTCAGCCATAACTGCCGGTATACCGCCTACTTCGTTAAGCTCTTCAATATAGTTAGGGCCTGCCGGTGCAAGGTGGCAAAGGTTAGGAGTCTTTGAACTGATTTCATTTGCCATATCAAGGTTAAGCTCTACACCTGCTTCGTGTGCGATTGCAGGGAGGTGGAGCATTGAGTTTGTTGAGCAACCGAGAGCCATATCCATAGTAAGTGC
>CAZUXS010000014.1:0-24268 GCA_964624605.1 uncultured Lachnospiraceae bacterium
CTCCGTCACCTATTGTCAGTATACTTGTTCTCAACTTATCATTATGTGATATTTCGTAAAGAAAATCATTCAATCTTGTGTGTATTGTTCTCTGCCTACGTGGCACAGACAGCCTGTCAAGCGCCACAGTGCCGTCTTGAAGTATATCATCCACCATAATCACACCACCCGTGTTCAAAAGCCTTAAAACATCGGGCAAAATCTGTATATATTGTCCCTTTGCAAAATCCATAAATATAAAATCGAATTTTTCATCCAAATCCTTCACAACCTCCGTTGCGTGACCTATGAGCATTTCAATTTTATCTTCAACACCGAATTTTGCAAAATTTTCCTTTGCTCTTTCAATCATAATGGGATATCTGTCAATAGTCTTTATGCTGCCGCCCTCGGCAAGATACTGTGACATAAGAATTGCCGAAAATCCCACACACATACCTATTTCCAGTATTTTTTTCGGTCTTAACACACTGAGTTGAAACTCCAGAAGCTTAACCACCTCTTTAGGTATTATGGGCAAGCCCTCTTCGTAGCAATCTCTTTGAAGCTGCCCCACTTCACCCTCACAATCCGTCAGCATATCACGCAGATACACCTCAAGTCCGTTATCTATTAAACTCATTTCTACTCCTTTATTTGCTGCTTAAATATTTGTCCTTAGCTTTCAGAAAATCATTGTAATCGGCAGTGAAATAATGCTGCCCCGTTTGCGTATCTTCAAGAACATAATATATATAATCTGTTTTGTCCGGATTTGCCGCAGCAAATATACATTCCTTTGACGGATTACCTATAGGTCCTATCGGCAGTCCGTTCACATAATATGTATTATGCTCGTCCTCAATTTCCAAATCGCTGTACAGCACCCTGCTTTTTCTGTTGCCGAGTGCATAGAGTACGGAAGCATCAAGTTGAAGCTTCATACCCTTATTTATTCTGTTATATATTACGGAGGCAACAGTTGTGCGTTCCTCGGGATACATAACTTCGTTTTCAATCAGAGAACCGACTATAACAGCCTCATCAAGTGTTATATTTTTGGCTGAAAGACCGTTTCTGAAATCCTTTGGTATATTCTTATCAAATTCGTTAAGCACAACATCCACAAAATCGTGTGCCGTCCAATCCTTATCCAAAAAGTATGTTTCGGGATAAAGATAACCCTCAAGGAGATTATCCCTTTGGGGTATAGCTTTCACAAAGTCGTAATCATAATCGGATGAATTGCAAGCTTCCAAAAATTCATCAGCCGTGCAAAAGCCCGTTGCCGCCAGTGATGCCGCAATTTCGCTGACCCACTGTCCCTCTTTTATCGTAAACTTTATTCGCTCCGCATTAAACGTGCCCGTTTTCAGCATATCGGAAAGTTCTTCAAATGTCATATTGTTTGTGAACGTATATATACCTGCGTGGAAATCCGTTCCGCAGTTATTTTTCTTGCAAAGATACAGGAAATGATATTTGTCGTCTATAACGCCGTTATCTTCGAGTATTTCAGCAATCTTTGTAACGGATGAACCCTCTTCTATGGTCACATCCACTTCTTTCACCGTATCGGGACTGTTCATAACATCGGATTTATATTGATGGAACTTATAAAGCCCGCCAATCACACAAAGCACAAAAAATAAAAACACAATTATTGCAAACACAATACAACCGCTGTTGTTTCTTTTGTTTGTTTTTGATTCTTTATCATTATTTTTCTGTTTTGCCATAATTTACCTCCATTAGCGTTAATCCGTTAGGAGCCATTGTTTTTCCTGCCTTTGTTCTGTCCTTGGATTTTATTATGAATTCTATATCCTCGGGTTCAAGCTTACCCTTTCCCACAAGCACGAGTGTGCCGACAATTATCCTTATCATATTGTATAAAAAGCCGTTGCCGTTCACCGTTATGCTTACGATATTTCCGTCTTTTTTCACACTCATATCATATATTGTTCTGACAGTTGTTTTTGCGGTTGAACCGCTTGCACAAAACGCTTTGAAATCGTGTTCACCCAAAAAATACTTGCAAGCACCGTTCATCGCATCTATATCCAATTTTTCGTGTACGAAATCCGTATACCTGTTCAACATAGGTATTCTGAATTTGTCATTTAATATTTTGTAGGTGTAGGTTTTATCCGTAACGCTGTACTGCGGATGAAATTCCTCGTCCACCTCTTCGGCATCCGTCACAACTATATCATCAGGCAAGAAAGCATTTACGGCATAAGGAAGCTTTTCAAGCGGAATTGTTGTTTCCGCTCTGAAAACAGCTCTCTGCCCCAGTGAATGAACACCCGTATCCGTTCTGCTTGCACCTCTGACGGTTATATCCTGCTTTAAAAGTTCGGATAAAGCCTCTTCCAAACGCTGTTGAACGGTAATAAAATTGTTTTGTCTTTGCCAGCCGTAGTAGCCGCTTCCATCGTATGATACCTTTAATAATATTCTCATAAAAAACTCCGAATCAGAATAATATAACACTTAACACAATAATCACTAAATACAAAAGCATAACCGCAAATGCTATATAATCGTATTTTTTGTAAACAAGAGGATGTAACCTTGTGCGGTTCACATCACCCCTATAGCACCTTGAATCCATAGCCTCCGCAAGCTCGTCCGCCCTTTTGAATGCGGAAACAAACAAGGGCACAAGCAAAGGCACAAGTGCATTTGCCTTTTTTATAATACCGCCCGTTTCAAAATCCGCACCCCTTGACATCTGTGCTTTTTTTATTTTCTCAAGCTCATCCATAAGGGTCGGAATAAATCTCAATGCAATAGACATCATCATTGCTATTTCATGAGCAGGTACGCCTATTCTTTTAAACGGTTTCAATATATATTCAATACCCACCGTGAGCTTTAAAGGCTCCGTTGTGAGCGTGAGCACGGAAGAACCCATCACAAGCAACACAAGTCTTGCGGCAATCATCAATGATGTGGAAACTCCGTTTGTTGTTATTTTTATTGCACCCAAAGTGAATACAACATCGCCCTCCCTGTTAAAAAGGAGATTCATCACAACAGTGAATAATATAATAAACATTATTCCTTTGAGACTTTTCAGCATAAGCTTTATCGGTAACTTTGCCAGCAGTGAAACCCACAAAACAAATACCGCAGCCAACGCATATCCCAAAAAATTATTTGCTGCCATAACGGAAGCTATGAACACAGCGGTTGCAATTATTTTTGTTCTTGCATCCAATCCGTGCACTTCTGATTTTACATTATAATATTGTCCTATCGTTATGTTCATACTATGCCTTTCAACAAAATACGTTCCGCCTCATCAACAGTGAAAACTTCTTCCGGAAGTCCCGCCGATTTAATTTCATTCAGCTTCGTAAAAACCTCGCTGATAAGCGGCACCGTTATACCGGTCTTTTTAAGCTCTTCTCTGTTTTTAAAAACTTTTTTGACGGTATCGTAAAAAAGTTTTTTTCCGTCACTCATAACCAGCACTCTGTCGGCAAACCTTGCCACATCCTCCGAATTATGAGAAATAAGTATTATTGTCATATTTTCTTCTTTATTCAATCTTTCAAGCACGGAAAGAATTTCTTCCCTGCCCCTTGGGTCAAGACCTGCCATAGGCTCATCAAGCACCAATATTTCGGGTGACATTGCAAGCACACCTGCAATCGCAACTCGCCTTTTCTGCCCGCCCGAAAGCTCAAAAGGTGATTTTTCGTAATATTCATCACCCATGCCCACAAGAGCAAGCGAATGTTCAACTCTTTTTCGTATTTTCTCTTCACTTAAGAGCATATTTTTGGGACCGAAAGAAACATCGTCAAATACCGTCATTTCAAAAAGCTGATATTCGGGATACTGAAACACCAAACCTATTTTCTGTCTTATGCTTTTAAGTAGCTTTTTATCCGAAAATATATTTTTGCCCTTGAACAATATCTCTCCGCTGCTTGGCTTCATAAGAGCATTCAAGTGCTGTATGAGCGTTGATTTTCCGCTGCCTGTGTGCCCCATAACGGCAATAAACTCGCCTCTGTGCACATCAAAACTGACATTATCGGGCGTACAAAATTCCGTTTTAAGTCCCTCATCGTATTTATGACTTATATTTTTTACGCTGAGTATAACTTCATTGTTATTTACGTATTCTTCCTCTTTCTCTTCAAAACCATGGTAGTCAAACTTTGAAAGTGCCTTAACAAGCTCATCCACGGATAATATATCCGTTTCCACATTGATTTTCTTTGAAAGTCTGTAGGCAAGTTCGGTTGCGGGCGGCAATATCAAACCCAGCTCACGTATCCTTTCCGCCCGTGCGAAAACTTCCCCAGGTGTGCCCTCCATGGCAACCTTTCCACCGCACATAACAACAATGCGGTCAGCCATAAGCGCCTCTTCCATATCGTGAGTTATATATATAATCGTAATTCCCTCTTCACGATTGAGCCACTCGGCACACTTCATCACTTCCGCCCTGCCGACACTATCCAGCATGGCAGTGGATTCATCAAATATTATGCACTGCGGGTGCATTGCAAGCACTCCCGCAATAGCTATTCTCTGTTTCTGCCCTCCGCTGAGTGCTGATGGTGTGCTGTATCTGAATTTTTCCATATCAACAGCTTTAAGGGCAAAGTCTATATTTTTTTCTATCTCCTCGGGTTGCAAACCCAAATTTTCGGGCCCGAATGCAATTTCATCTTCAACAATAGAGGCTACAAGCTGATTATCCGGATTTTGGAATACCATTCCCACCTTACTGCGTATCGCCCACACATCGTCCTCATTTTCGGTGCTTAAACCGTCAACGGTGACGGTACCGCTCTTTGGCAACATCAGACCGTTCAGAAGTTTTGCCAAAGTTGATTTACCGCTTCCGTTATGCCCGAGGATTGCAAGCATTTCACCTTTTTTAACGCTCAAATCAACATTATCGAGCACCACAAACCCCGTATTTTTCTCATTATCGCTATATTCAAAGCAAAGTTCTTTACATTCAATAAAATTTCTGTCTTTCATATCAAATCTCCAAACGGACACATTTCCAACTATCTTCCATTATACTACAGTTTTGAAAATTTTACAATAAAAAATCTCTTATAAATTATGATTAATCGGGGCTTGAAATAATGAATTTTGTCACAATACAGGGGCAATATCCCTTTCCCGACTATATGTAATTGCAATGTGTATTTTATTTTCAATAGTTAAAGACGGTATTATACTATAAAATTTTGATTACGACAATATTTTTTTGTAGATTTTATTATAGATTTCAGCCAAAAAATATGTTATAATTCTTCTTATACAAAAAGTAAGGAGAGTAAATTTGTGAGTAACACAGTAACATTTGCGGATATGAATATATCCAATGAAATTTTAAGAGCAATTGAGGATATGGGGTTCACAGAGCCTACACCTATACAGTCACAAACCATAGAAAAACTTATGGCAGGCGGCGACATTATAGGTCAGGCACAGACGGGCACGGGCAAAACAGCAGCATTTGCAATCCCATGCATTGAAACGGTAGACCCCGATGACAGCAAGCTTCAAGCCGTCATTCTTTCACCGACACGTGAGCTTGCCATTCAGATTTGCGAACAGTTTCGCAAGCTTTTGAAATACAAGGAGGGCATAAAGGTTCTCCCCGTATACGGCGGTCAGCCTATAGACAAGCAGATACTTGCTTTAAAAAAGGGTGTTCAGATTGTTGTCGGCACGCCCGGCAGAATACAGGACCACATGAAGCGTCACACACTCAAAATGAAAACCGTGCGTTTTGCCGTGCTTGATGAAGCGGATGAAATGCTCAATATGGGTTTCCGTGAAGATATTGAAAAAATACTTTCAAAAATTCCCGAAGAAAGACAGACAGCACTTTTTTCAGCAACAATGGCAGATGATGTGAAAAAGCTTGCCGAAAAATATCTTAAAGAGCCCGAATATATAAAGGTTGCAAGCAAAACTCTTACGGTTGCCTCAATAGAGCAGAAATATTACGAAGTAAAAGAAAAGACAAAGCCCGATGCAACAACAAGGCTCATAGATATGTACAATCCCGAGCTTACTGTTATATTTTGCAACACCAAAAAAAGGGCTGCCGAGGTTTGTGCCGAGCTTCAAAAAAGAGGCTACAAGGCTGATGCCCTCCACGGCGATTTGAAGCAAACACAGCGTGATGCGGTTATGAACAAATTCCGCAATCGTTCAATAGATATTCTTGTTGCAACCGATGTTGCCGCAAGAGGTATTGATGTTGATAACGTGGACTTGGTTATAAACTATGATTTGCCGCAGGAGGTGGAATATTACGTTCACCGTATCGGCAGAACAGGCAGAGCGGGAAAAAGCGGTCTTGCCCTTTCACTGGTTGTGGGTAAGCAATTAAGGCTTTTGAAAGAAATTATGCAGTACACCAAAAAGAAGATAAAACTCGGTTCTCTGCCATCCGTAACTGATGTGGAGCAATATCGTACAGCCGAATTTTTAAAAACCGTTCAGGCAACAATAGAGGGCGGCAAACTTGAAAAATACAAGTCTGCTATTCAAAGCATAACAAACGATGAAATAAGCACCGAGGACATAGCTGCGGCACTTTTGAAAATGGCAATATCAAACCACACTTCCGATGAGGACGAAACGGACGATATGGACGATTTGGATTACGATGTGCAATCAGACAGACGTTATGTGAAAGTGAGCATTACGGTCGGAAAAAGCAAGGGCATAAGAATAAAAGATATTGTTGGTGCACTTGCGGGCGAATGTGGAATACCCGGCAGAGAATTCGGTGATATTGAGGTTTATGACGAGTTCACACTTGCCGAAGTGCCGAAAAGATACTATAAAGATGTAATAAAAGGTATGAAAGGTAAAAAAATAAGAGGTAATAAAGTTATTGTTTCAAAATCAAAGCTTTAAGGAGGACAATACAATGAAAAGAATTTTAAGCTTTATTTGTGTTATACTTGCAATTTCTCTTATATTCTCCGGCTGTGCCGATAAAACCGAAACTGCCGACAACGGTAAACTCAAGGTTTACACAAGCTTTTATGCCCTCTATGACTTCACCGAAAAAATAGGCGGTGATAAAATAGACCTTGTAAACATTGTACCAACGGGCACAGAACCACACGATTGGGAACCGAGCGTCCACGATATGGCATCGCTTGAAAATTGTGACATACTTTTTTACAACGGACTAGGTATGGAAAGCTGGATTGAAAAGGTCCAAAATTCGGTTTCAAATCCCAATATACAATATATTGAACTTTCATCGGGGCTTGCGGATGAGAACGCACAAGACCCTCATATATGGCTTTCACCAATCAAAACTAAGGAGATAGCAAAGAAAATTACGGATACCCTTTCACAATCCGACAGTGAAAATGCCGATTACTACAACGAAAATTACAATACTTTTGCGGCTGAACTTGATTCACTTGATAGCGACTACAAAGCAACACTTTCACCACTGCCAAACAAAAACATAGTTGTATCACACGAGGCTTACAGCTATCTTTGCAGTGAATACGGACTTGAACAGCGTGCTATTGACGGCATATTTGCCGACAGCGAGCCATCACCCGATAAAATGAAAGATATCGTAAACTACATTAAAGCAAACGATATCAAATATATATTTTATGAGGAGCTTGTAAGCCCCAAAACGGCACAGACACTTGCCACCGAAACGGGAGCAAACCTGCTTTGCCTCAATCCTTTTGAGGGACTTACCGATGAAGAAATTGCAAACGGCGATGATTACATCAGCGTTATGCGTAAAAATCTTGAAAATTTAACTACCGCATTGAAAGAATAATGTTGAGAGAATAATTTTTAAAACGGAGAATAAAATGTCAATATTAGAAGTTAAAGATTTATCATTCAGCTATCCCGACAAAAGCATACTTCACAGATTGACTTTTTCGGTTGAAAAAGGTGACTTTTTGTGTATTTCGGGCACAAACGGAACAGGCAAAAGTACCCTGCTTAAGCTCATATTAAATGAGCTTAGCCCCACCGAGGGAAGTATTAAAATAAACGGGGTGGCGGCACACAAATTTAAGGACTATGAAAAAATAGCCTACGTATCACAAAAGGCAACAAGCTTCAACAAAGATTTCCCTGCAACCGTGCAAGAGATAGTTTCACTCGGTCTTTACCCCATCAATAAGATGCTTCACTTCCGCACAAAAAAGGACAATGCACTTATTGATGAAGCACTTGCAAGGGTTGGTATGCAGGACTACAAAAAGAGAAAAATAGGTCAGCTTTCGGGCGGACAGCAGCAAAGAGTTTTCATAGCAAAAGCACTTATATCAAAACCGGAGCTTATATTTTTGGATGAACCTACAGTCGGCATAGATATAAAAGCGGTTGACTCTATATGCTGTCTTTTGGGAGAGCTGAACCAAAGCGGAATAACAATAGTTATGGTAACGCACGACCTTTCCTCGATAATGTATCACTCCAACAAAATGCTGATACTTTCCGAGGATGGCAGCGGCGAGATTATACCCTCATCGGAGTTTAAATCACGCACTATACTTTCACAGCTTCACCATAACCCACTCATTAAACATAATCTATAATCGGACGGAGAATTACTATGTTTGAAATATTTACACTTGGTTTTATGCAGCGTGCGATTGCCGTTGCCATATTGATATCCATAATAACGCCGCTTATAGGCAACATAATTGTGCTCAAAAGACTTTCAACAATAGGTGATGCCCTCTCCCACTCCAGCCTTGCGGGTGTTGCCATAGGTCTTTGCTTCGGTTTCAACCCGATACTCACAGCCGTCATTTTGTCCGTGCTTTCCGCACTCACAATTGAGTATATAAGGCGAAGTTTTCCGAATTATTCGGAGCTTGCGACGGCTATAGTATTAAGCTTCGGCGTGGGACTTGCGGCTGTTTTCAGCGGTTTCACAAAAAATGCCGCAACATTCAACAGCTTTCTTTTCGGCTCAATAGTTGCCGTTTCAACATTTGAAATGTGCATTGTTGTGGCACTCAGCATTATAGTTTTGATAACTATGATTATACTTTACAGAGAGCTTTTTTACATCACCTTTGACGAGGAGGGTGCAACATTAAGCGGTGTGCCCGTGAAAAGCGTAAACCTCATTTTCACGGTTATGACGGCAATAGTTGTGTCAATTGCGGCAAGAACCGTAGGCTCACTTGTGATATCCTCACTCATGGTTTTGCCCGTTGCCTGTGCTATGCTGGTTTCAAAAAGTTATTTTCAAAATATAATATATTCCGTGGTTTTCGCCCTTTTCTTCACAATTGCGGGACTTATAATCACGGCATTTTACGACCTTAAACCCGGTGGAACAATAGTTTTGATTGGCATATTTGTGCTGATTATACTCTTGCTTTGCCGCAGAAAAAATTAACTTAAAGAATAAATACATTGCTTGATAGGGGGAAGCGATATGAACGAGAAGGAACTTGAAAAAACAGAGGTATTTTTGGATTTATACAAACAGCTCGAAAGAGAAGCAAGAAATATCTATTTTCCGGAGGTATCGGATAAACAGCCCGTTATAGGCTTGCTTATGTCACTGCCGACGGTGAGGGAATTTAAAGAAGATATTGAATATTGCAGGGTTGTGCGAAATTTCCTTGTACATACACCAAAGGTGAGCGGAATGTATCCAATCATTCCATCCGATGAAATGATAAACATACTTCGCAAATGCCTTAATCGCATAAAAAGCCCCATTTCGGCTATGGACTATTGCATAAAGGCGGCAAATATGTACACCGCAACGCTTGAAAGCAACATAACCGAGGTTACATCATATATGAACAGCCACGGTTTTACACACGTACCCATAATGGATAAGCAAAGACTTGTCGGCATATTCAGCGACAACGTGCTCTATTCCTATATTTGTGAAAAAAGCTCAATAACTATAAATGAGGATACTAAAATGGAAGTGGTAAAGGAATATCTGCCGCTTGAAAACCATTTGAATGAGTATTTTGCATTTCTGCCAAAAGAATCCTCACTCTACGAAGCCTCAAAGCTTTTCACAATCGATGTGCGTTCAATGAAAAAACTGACGGTAATTTTCTTTACAAACACAGGCAAAAAAACTGAGAGAATACTCGGTATGATGACCCCTTACAGTCTGCTTAGAGATATGCCGGGGCACGGACTCGATTTCAGAGATATAAACATTTAAAATCCATAAAACGGGAACGGTTTTACATTTTACAGCTAAACCGTTCCCGTTGTGCTTTACAATAAAAATCTCCAATTAATATAATCGGAGATTTTCAAATTACAGAGTTATATCAAATTTTTTAGTCCAGTAATCTATCTGAACAATATAGGCAAGCATCTGCACACCACCCATGAGCTGTCCGAACCACGGCTTGCCGTAATCCTTCGGTTGATTTATAAGCTCGATAATTTTATCCCTTTCAAATATATCGTTCACAGCCGATTTTTTATCCTCCAATATTTTCATTACGTTTTTGGCAAGTATTTTTTCATAAACGGGGCTGTAAGTTTTGGGATAGGGGGATTTTTTTCTGTACAATATTTCATCTGGCAAAAGTCCCTTTGCGCTGTCTCTCAAAAGTCCTTTCACAACACCGTTGTGACATTTGTAATTCCAAGGCACATTGTAAACGTATTCCACAATCCTATGGTCTGCAAAAGGTACTCTTGCTTCCAGTGCGTTATACATTGAGCTTCTGTCCATCCTATCCAGCAGCGTTGTCATAAACCACTTTAAATTTAGATATGATATAATTCTCCTGTTTTTTTCAACTCCCGATTCACCGCTCAAATGCGGCACTTCCGCTACGGATTGCCTGTATCTTTCGGCAACGTATTCTTTTATTTTGAGTTTTTCGGCAAGTGATTTTTTTATGAACCCAAGTCTGTAATCCAAATTTACCGACCATGGAAACGTGCCCGAATTTAAAAATTCCTCTCTGTGAAACCATGGATAACCGCCAAAAATTTCATCCGCACATTCGCCCGTAAGCGTAACCTTGTTATGATTTTTAACAAGCGAACAAAAATACAAAAGTGAAGCGTCCACATCAGCCATGCCCGGTAAATCCTTTGCATCCACACTCTTTAAAAGATAGCAATACAAAACCTCGTCACTGCACTCCAAATAGGTGTGGTTCACATCAAAATTTTTAAGCATTATATCCACGTAGGGTCTGTCCTGTTCGGGTTGAAAACTGTTTGCTTTGAAATTTTTGTCATTATCTGTAAAGTCAAATGAAAAAGTATTCAACCCCTTACCCTGCTTTTTTAGGAAATTATGAGCCACAGCCGTAACTATGCAGGAATCCACACCGCCCGATAAAAAACTGCAAACAGGCACATCTGAAACCATTTGCATTTCTATTGCAGAGGTTACAAGATAATTCACCTTTTCAACGGTTTTTTCATAGCTGTCCGAATGCTCACGACTTTCAATCTGCCAATATCTGTTTTCTTCAAAGCCATTTTCGGAAAAAACAACATAGCTGCCGTATTTCACTTCATTTATATTTTTGAAAACGCCGTTTCCCTCCGTCCTTGCAGGTCCTATACCGAGCACCTCACAAAGTGAAATATCATCAATTGAGGGCGTAACATCGGGATATCTGAACAAAGCCTTTATCTCGGAACCGAAAACAAGAGTGCCTGCGTTGATTGTGTAAAACAAAGGCTTGATACCGAATCTGTCCCTATACAGCCAAAGCTTTTTATCATCCTCGCACCAGATTGCATAGGCAAAAATGCCGTTTAGCAGATTAACTCCGTTTTCCCCGTATTCCGCAAAGGTATAAAGCACCACCTCGGTATCCGTAGTTGTTTCAAAAACATAGCCTTTTTTCATAAGCTCTTTTTTTATATCATCGCTGTTATAAATTTCTCCGTTATACACAATCACATATTTTTTACCGCCTATATTTCTCACTATTGGCTGATTGCCCGTTGTTAAGTCACGTATAGTCAACCTTGCGTGAGAAAGACCGCAGTTTGTGCTCAAATATTCCCCGCAGGCATCACGCCCCCTATGGGCAACACTTTTTCGCATATCGATGAGCACATTTTTCCACTTTATATCCTCTTTTGTGTAATCGGCTTTAAAGCCGCAAAATCCCGCAATTCCGCACATAATATCAACCTCTTCACACTGCTAATGATATTATATTCCCGAAAAAGCACAGTATACATACCAATTGAAAAAAGCTTATCCTCCACATTATGAAAGATAAGCTTTTTTATGTTTTAAATATTATTTATGATTTCGTTTCATTTTTGTTTTGTTTTCATACATCAAAGCATCGCACTGATTTATACAACTTTGGAGACTTTCCACATTATCGTAATATCTGTAACCTATTGCGGCAATACTGTTCATACCGAAAGCATTTCTGCTCTTCTCGGAAAGCATAAGGAATTCATCCTTGCTTATATTCATTGTTATAATCAAAAACTCATCACCGCCGACACGGAACACAACGGAATCTCCGTATATATCACGTATCATTGCTGAAACCTTTATAATAAGCTTGTCACCCTCGGCGTGCCCAAGCATATCATTTGTGTATTTCAGATTATTTATATCAAGAAATGTGATACCCAAATTCTTTTTCAAAGCAATGTCGTTAAAAACTTCTTTAAGATAAAACCTATTGTAAAATCCGGTGAGGAAATCACGATTTGCCTTATCCCTCAACTCATTGCTCACTTCATCGGTAACAATCTTGAAATCATGAATAATGCATCCACACAAATCCGATTCAATATGAAACATCTCTGTATATAATTTTCTGCCTATAACAGTGCTTACATCTTCAACATACAAATGTCTTTTATTTCTAGAGGCTTCCTTAAACGAATCAAGCCAAACACGTTCGCCGTTTTGCGCAAACACATCACAAAATCTGTGTCCCATAAGCTCGTGCCTGTTTCGTCCCAGAAAAAGACAAAATGCCTTATTTACATAAATATAAGTAAAATCCTTAACCTCTTCGGTTTCATAAATCGGTTTGATTATGAAAACGGGGTTTGGATATTCATCAAAAACGTCAGCTACTTGTAAATTCATTACGCTACATCCCTCCTAAGTATACGGCAAATTAGAGGCTATAAAATTATTCAATCATAGCTGCATACCAACAAATAAGTATGAATATATGCAAATTGATATCCTAATCATATATAAAATTTATTTTGCGATAAAACAACCGAAAATTTACCAATTATCCGGCTATGCTAATTTATATGCAACGAACACAAGTATCC
Organism: uncultured Lachnospiraceae bacterium; assembly: GCA_964624605.1. Classification (GTDB taxonomy): domain Bacteria; phylum Bacillota; class Clostridia; order Lachnospirales; family CAG-274; genus CAZUXS01. The sequence continues at coordinate 13,261 of CAZUXS010000014.1, forward strand.
AACATATCAATATAAAGGTGATGGAGTAAACCACAGCATCCTTTGACATAACCTTTTTTATCAACTTCCACATATTATACTAAAAATTTTCCTTTACAAATTTTTCTATTCTGTTGCTTCCCTCCACAATATCACGCATGGATGTTGCAAAGCTTATCCTAATGTAATTTTCATATCCGAAAGCATTTGAAGGCACAACCGCAACAAGATATTTTTCAAGCAATACCTTTGCAACGTCCTCACTTGTTTTAAGCTCCACACCGCATACGGTATGCCCAAGCAATTTTGAAACATCCACAAAAAGGTAAAACGCGCCCTTTGGTATGAGTGACCCCAAAAGAGGAGTATCGGAAATTCTCTGAGCAATATAATCTCTTCTTCTTTCAAACTCTCTGCTCATCTTGCGCACATCGGAATCTATGCTCAACCTAACCTGCTCATCGTTGGGGTTGAGTGCTTCAAGCGCAGCCATCTGTGCAACAGAATTTATATTTGACGTTGAGTTTGATTGTAAACAAGAAATAGCCTTTGCAATCTCCTTGTTGGATGCGGAATAACCCACTCTCCAACCCGTCATAGCAAAACTTTTGCTAAGTCCGTCAATCACAATGGTTCTTTCATATATCTCCTTACCCAGTGATGCAATACTCACATGGCGCAAGGCTCTGCTATACACCAACTTTCTGTATATCTCATCAGAAATAACATATATGTCCTTTTCAACCGCAAACTTTGCTATTGCTTCAAGTTCTTCCCTTGAATAAACCATACCGGTTGGGTTGTTGGGACTGTTTATTATGAGTGCAACGGTTTTATCCGTATATGCCTTTTCAAGCTGTTCCACGGTTACTTTAAAACACTTTGGTCTGCTTGTTTTGACGACAACGGGAACTCCTCCTGTCATCTTTATGATTTCAATGTAGCTGTTCCAATACGGAGCAGGAACAATAACCTCATCACCCGGGTCAAGTATAGCGGAAAAAACATTCTTAAGTGCGTGCTTGCTACCGTTGCTGACAACAATCTGCGACGGTTCGTAATCCAAGGCACACTCCTCTTTCAGAACGTTGCACACAGCTTTTCTTAGGCCTATAATACCCTCGTAAGCGGTATAATGTGTGAAATTTTCCTCAATTGCCCTTATAGCGGCATTCTTAATATCCTGCGGCGTATCAAAATCAGGCTCCCCCGCACTGAAATTCACAATGTCCGTACCTCTAGCAATCCTATCCTTTGCCATAGCGGAAATGCTGAGTGTAGTTGACGGATTTGCATTTTTTGCAATATATGATATTTTCATTTATTGCACCTCCCCGTTGTATTCAGAACCCCTCATTGTTTGTTATCATCTGTCTATATATAGTTTACACCATCAGATAAAATTTTGCAAGGAAAATTGCAAAAAAACTTCATTTTTTGTACTTTTTCGCACAATTCCCAATATGAATTTAACATTATTTGGCAGCATTAAAAAAATGCCACAACAGGGCGATTATTTAATATCATTTTTTTATCTCTATTTTTTCGATTGCAAATATTTTTTAAATTTCACAGTAAAAAAATTGTTATCACCGTATATTTTATTTGTAATCAAGCCATAATAACTTCGGAGGTGATATCATTGTCAGTAAACAATTCAATTAAGTGCAGAGTTGAATCCTGCAAATATCATAACGGTACAAGCGACTATTGTACAAAAAGCGATATTATGGTAGGCAAAGACTGTGCCTGTGCAAGTGATTGCTGTGAAACGGAATGTTTGAGTTTTGAAGCCGAATAAGCTTAAAAATTCAATTTAGTTACAAAACGCTCCCGAACAAAGTATATAACTCTGTTCGGGATTTTTTGTGCCAAATATACAAATTCAGAGGTAAATAACACTCTATATATTGTCTAACATTGTTGATTTATATTTTTCACCCCACTTTTCTCATATAACATTGACAATTATCGGATAACATTGTATAATTATTTCCATAACAACACTAATCACCATATATGTTAAAAACTATAATTTTAAAAAATCTTATAAAATTTCAATTATTTATAGGAATATTAACACAAACAAAAAAAGGAGGTTTGAAAAATGAAACTAAAAAGACTACCGGCAATGTTAATTGCAGCGGCTATGACGGTTGGTGCGGTGAATGTTGGATTTGCGGAAGAAAAGGCAGAAAATACTAATATTGAAGCAATGAGTACAAAATATACAACAACTTATAAAGTTGATGGTGGATGTATTTATTTTAATGAAACAACCGGTACAATTACAGGTGTCGATCCGAGAATAGAATCGGCTATTATACCTGATACAATCAATGGAGTAAAAGTCACCGCTATCGGTGATAATGCATTTATCTGTTCATCAAAATTGAAAATTGTTACGATACCAAATTCCGTAACATCTATCGGTAATAGTGCATTTGAAGGGTGTTCTTTTGAAAGCATAACAATTCCCGATTCAGTTACTTTTATTGGTATAAGTGCTTTTGCAAGTAGCAAATTACAAAACATATATGTTTCTGAAAACAACAATTATTATACAAGTATAAATGGAATTCTGTTCAACAAAGATAAAACAATAATTTGTGCCTATCCGCCAAAAAAAGCAGAGAGTAGTTATACCATACCGAATACTGTTATAAAAATCGCAGAATGTGCCTTCTACAGTTGTACTGATTTAACGAGTATTACAATACCCGATTCAGTTACTTCAATAGAACGACGCGCTTTTAAAAATTGTGGTTTATTAAGTATTACACTTCCAAATTCCATTACATATATTAATGATGAAGCTTTTTACGAATGTAAAAATTTAACAACTGTAACGATAGCGGATTCAGTTACTTCTATAGGTGATGGAGTTTTTGCGTGGTGTGAAAACTTACAAAGTATATATGTTTTAGAAAATAATAATTATTATACAAGTGAAGACGGAGTTCTATTCAACAAAGATAAAACAACAATTTATGCCTATCCGCCAAAAAAAGTGGGAAACAGCTATATTATACCAAATACGGTTACAACAATCTCCAAATATGCTTTCTGTGGTTGTACTGATTTGACAAATATTACAATACCCAATTCAGTTACTTCTATAAAGCGATATGCTTTTAAGAAAACAGGTTTGTTAAGTGTCACACTTCCGAATTCCATTACTTGTATTGATATAGAAACTTTTTACGAATGTCAAAATTTGACGACAGTTACAATACCAAACTCGGTTACTACTATCGAAATATATGCTTTCACTAAGTGTAACAATTTAACAAGTTTAACTATACCCGCTTCTGTTCATTCTTTGGGATCATCCAGTTTTGAAAATAGTGGTTTAAAGGAAGTGTACTGTTATAAAGGAAGCAATGCAGATAATATAAACTTTTATCCAAATGGCGTTAAATTAATATATATTGATTCCGACCAAACAGAATCTACAACGGAAAACCCAACGGAGCCAACAACGGAAACACCCTCCCCCGAGCCGGCAACCACATTCACCTACGGTGATGCAAACGGTGACGGAATTATAACCGCTGCCGATGCCGCTATGATTTTGGAAAAATCTCTCAACCTCGATTTTATTACGGAAATAGAGAGAAACACAACAGATTACAAAAAATATCTTGATGTAAACCGAGATGACAAAATTGATGCAAACGATGCCGCAATTGTACTCCAAAAATCATTGAACTTTGATTTTGAAATGGCTTGCGAGAAATAAATATCAAATTGCTCAGTTTAAATAAAACAAGGGCTACTGCAAACGGATGAAAATATCCGTTTGCGGCAGCCCCTTTATTTTTTTACAGCTTCATAGTCAATGAAACTCTGTGTTTTTTCAAATCAACACTCTTAACTTTAACATCAACAATATCGCCGACACTCACAACTTCAAGCGGATGCTTGATATATTTATCGCACATTTCGGATATATGCACAAGTCCGTCCTGATGCACACCTATATCCACAAAAGCACCGAAATCGATTACGTTTCTCACAGTGCCCTTAAGCACCATACCCTCCGTTAAATCCTCCATTGAAAGCACGTCACTTCTCAATATAGGCTTTGGCATTTCATCCCTCGGGTCTCTGCCCGGCTTTTCAAGTTCCTTTATAATATCCTGCAAAGTCGGAACGCCTATTTCCATATCTTTTGCAATTGAATCTATGTTTTTAACCTTTTTGCTTATGCCGCTGAGTCCGCCTGATTTTATATCATCCTCACTGTAACCGAGGTTTGATATAAGCTCCTTTGCAACCTTGTAGCTTTCGGGGTGAACACCCGTTTTATCAAGTGGTTCACTGCCGTCTGTTATTCTCAAAAAGCCTGCACACTGTTCAAAGGCCTTTGGACCTAATTTGCTGACCTTCAAAAGCTCTTTTCTGCTCTTGAATTTTCCGTTTTCCTCTCTGTATGCAAGAATATTCTTTGCAACAGCATTGCTTATACCCGCAACATAGCTCAAAAGTGCGGGTGAGGCTGTGTTAAGGTCTACACCGACGTTGTTTACGCAGCTTTCAACCACACCGCCGAGAGCTTCGCCAAGTCTTTTTTGGTTCATATCGTGCTGATACTGACCAACACCTATTGCCTTAGGCTCAATCTTTACAAGCTCGGCAAGGGGGTCTTGCAATCTTCTTGCAAGGCTTATTGCGCTTCTTATGGCAACATCAAACTCGGGAAACTCCTCGGAGGCAAGCTTTGAGGCACTGTATACGGATGCACCCGCTTCATTTACGATAATGTATTGCTGATTGCCACCGATTTCCTTTATAAGCTCTACGGTGAACTGCTCCGTTTCTCTTGATGCAGTTCCGTTGCCGACTGCAATGATATCAACCTTGTGCTTTAATATCATAGCCTTTAAAAGCTCTGCGGCAGCCTTTTTTCTGCCCTCGCCCATTGTTATGTACACAACGGCATGGTCAAGCACCTTGCCCGTACCGTCCACACAAGCAACCTTGCAACCGTTTCTGTAGCCGGGGTCAAGTGCAAGAACAATCTTGTCCTTTATAGGTGGCTGTAACAAAAGCTGTTTGAGGTTTTCACCGAAAACTTTTATTGCACCCTCCTGTGCATTATCCGTCAATTCCTTACGTATTTCATTTTCAATTGATGGTGCAATAAGTCGCTTATAGCTATCCTCAATAGTAGCTTTCAATATATCGCTTGTGAACTTGTTGCCCGTTATTATTTTGTTTTCAAGCTTTTTCTGTATTGATTCTACGGGTGCTTCAAGCTTTACACTGAGTATCTTCTCACTCTCACCTCTGTTTATGGCAAGCACTCTGTGGCCTGCAAGCTTTTTAAGCGGTTCGCTGTAGTCGTAATACATTTCATATACGGATTCAACCTCGGGATCAACTGCCTTTGTGGCAAGCACACCCTCATTGAAAGTGAGCTTTCTTATCATTGCTCTGTAATCCGCATCATCGGAAATATTTTCCGCAATTATATCCATAGCGCCTTGTATTGCATCTTCAACGCTCTTTACTTCCTTTTCTTCATTAACATACTTTTTTGCTTCTTCCTCAATAGGTGCATTTGCCATTTGAAGCTGAATATATACTGCAAGAGGTTCAAGACCTTTTTCTTTCGCAATAGTCGCCCTTGTTCTTCTCTTCGGTCTGAAAGGTCTGTAAATATCGTCAATTTCCGTTACTGTTGTTGCCTTATCAAGTGCCGCATTTATTTCATCTGTGAGCTTTTCCTGCTCGTCAATGAGCTTTCTCACCTGTTCACGCTTTTCATCCAAATTTCTGAGATATGTGAGTCTGTCAAAAAAATCTCTGAGCACAACATCATCAAGTGAACCGGTCATTTCCTTTCTGTATCTGGCAATAAACGGTATTGTGTTGCCCTCGTCTATAAGCTGAATTGTGTTTTCAACCTGCACGGGTTTAATATTAAATTCTTCACATAAAATCTTCTTTATATCCATATTACTTGTTTTCACCTTTCATTTTTTCCGCTTCAATCACAAATGTTCTGTACCAAAGCGTGAGTTGTTCAAAAAGCTCTCGGCTTTCTCTCTCGGTCTTGTTGACTTCAAGTCTTGCGCCTATTTCATCGTAATCCATATCATCGGGTTCGGACATTGCTTCAATGTAAAAATCACCGTTATCACGATAAAAGCCCGTCACAACAATACCCCTTGTAATCTGTGCAAGGCATATTGTTATAACTTTCATTTCCTCTTTTATTTTCTCGGGAAGCTTTGCATACTCCTCATTGAAATAATATTTTTGCTTATAAAAGCTGGCACTGTTTAAAACTGTTTTGATATCTTCCATTGTGTCACCTCAAATATATTTATTTTCGCCTGTTCTAAGTGAAACTTCACCGCACATTATTTTCACACAGCCGTCCTCGGTTTCAATTTTTATGCAACCGTCGGTGTCAACTCCCGTTGCCCTGCCCTTTATGACTTTACCACGCTGTTCGGCACGCACCTCGTTGCCTATGTTTATGCAAAGTGAATTGTATTTATCGCAAAATTCGGCAAATCCGTTTTTGCAAAAAGCGTTATACATGGGCATAAACTTTTTCATAAATTCGCTTATTATCTTTGCTCTTTCAAATTTTTTACCCGTGAGCATATATATTGATGCCGCCTTTTCTTCAAGCTCCTCGCTGAATTTTTCGGTATTCACATTTATGCCTATTCCAACCGCAACATAGCTTATGCTTTCCATGCTTGCGGACATTTCCGTGAGTATGCCCACAATTTTTTTACCCTTTGCTATAACGTCATTAGGCCACTTTATTTTTGCGTCCAAGCCTGTCATATCTCTTATTGTTTCGGCTATGGCAAGACCTGCAACAAGTGTGAGCTGTGATGCCTCCATGGGGCTTATATCGGGTTTGAGCAAAACCGTAAACACGGCATTTTTATTTGCCGAATCCTCCCAACTTCTTCCCAAACGACCTTTGCCCGAATACTGTGAACCCGCAACAATGAGTAAACCGTCATTGCTTTGCTTTTGTGCCTGTCTTTTTGCTTCTTCGTTTGTGGAATCCACACTTTCAAGATAAAGACAATTTTCATAACCTATCTCATAGCCATTGAGCACATCCTCACTTTTTTCAAGCAAATAGCCTTTGTTGCTTACGGAGTTTATGTTGTAGCCCTCCGCCTTAAGCTTTGAAATATTTTTGCATACCGCCGCTCTGGAAATGGACAGACTTTCTCCAATCTTCTCACCCGAAACGTAATCCTCACTGTGTTTTAACATATCCAAAATTTTATACTTCAAATCCACCATCTCCTCTATATATACAGTATACAATAAATACGGTATTTTTTCAATAGAAAACGGGGAAGTTGCAAGCAACATTCCCCATAAAATTCCAATTATTTGATACTGTTTTTACTTAAACTCGTCGGCATATTGGGAATTAACTTTTTGTGCAACCGCATAAGTTCTTGTTTTCACATCTTCGGCTTTTTTGTTAAGTTCCTCTGTATTGCCGCCCTTTTCCATATCTTCTTTTATTTGAGCCGCCTCAATACCGAGCTGAATTATATTTCTGTATTCTTCCTCTGATATTTCGCCCTTTTCATATCTCTGTGAGCTTTCATTCTGGAAGTCGATTACACTTGCAACAAGCTGACTTACATCACTTGTGAGAGGTGCTTTTGTCTGTGACTGAACAGCCTTTTCGGTTGTCTTTTCCGCAGATTTTGCGGTTGTCTTTTCCTCGGACTTAACTGTTGTTGCTTCCGTTGTTTCGTCCGTATCATCTTCAATCACATCATCGCCCTTATATTCGATGAGTGTATCCATCAAATCAGGTGGTGCTCCAACCTGTGAACCCATTACAGCCATCTTCTGCAATATCTCTTTCAAAGTTGATATATCGGATTCGGTAGGCTGACGCATTATAACCTCTATATCCTCATATAATGATTTAAACTCATCATATCTTTCCTGTGTGATTTTGCCTTCGTCAAGAGCCTTTCGCATATATGGTTCAAGCAAGTCCGCCGCATCCTTTACATAGTTGCAATACGCATCGGCATCATCATCAACAGTGCCAAGTGAGTCTATAAGTTGCTCGTATTTATTGAGTCCGTCATTGATTAAGAATATCTTATCATTGATTTCATCAACATCATAATCCTTGCTGTTTACCATATCTATGGCTTCTTGCGTCATATCTTTGAGTTTCAAAATTTCGTTGTAATCATCGGTTGTGATTCGTCCCTGCTCATGTGGCTTTTCCGCATTATTCACAAGCGTTTCCACTCTTTCGTTAAGCTCATTGAGCTGCCCCTTAATGCCCTTATCGGCACCTGCTCTTTTTGCCGCAATTACGCCCGCAATTGCCGCCAAAATAAGCAAAATTACAATACAAATTACGACTACAGTATTTTTGTTGCCTGACTTACTTTTTCTCATAAGTCACACCTCCCTTATACAATACCCCTTATTTCGCTAAGGTCTTTGATATTATATTTCGCCATATAATCCTCAATTCCTTTTACGGTTTCAACGGTTGCATAAGGATTTACAAAATTCGCCGTACCGAGTGAAACGGCTGTTGCACCTGCCATTATAAATTCGAGTGCATCTTCGGCATTTGATATACCGCCCATACCGATTACCGGAACGTCAACGCTGCTGCAAACCTCGTATACCATTCTAACGGCAACAGGCTTAACCGCAGGGCCGCTCATACCGCCTATTTTTCTGTAAAGTACGGGCTTTCTTCTGTGAATATCGATTTTCATACCCGTAAGAGTGTTTATAAGTGAAAGTGCATCGGCACCGCCGGCAACTGCCGCCTTGGCAATCACCTTTATATCGGTTACGTTAGGGCTTAACTTAACGATAAGCGGTTTATCGGCAACTTTCTTTACTTCGGAAACTACCTTTTCAACCATAACGGGGTCTGTGCCGAAAGCCATACCTCCCTCGCTTACGTTAGGGCAACTTATATTAAGTTCCAAAAGGTCTACATCTTGTCCTTGAAGTTTTTTAACAACTTCCGTATATTCATCGATTGCGTGACCGCAAACATTGACGATTATCTTTGTGTCGTACTGTCTCAAAAACGGAATATCGTTTTCAATGAAGTAGTCCACACCCGGATTTTGCAAACCTACACTGTTGAGCATACCGCCGTAAACTTCCGCAATTCTGGGTGCGGGATTACCGTTCCAAGGCACAGCCGCAACACCCTTTACCACAACAGCACCGAGGTCACTTAAGTTGATGAAATCGGAAAATTCTCTGCCGCTGCCGAAAGTGCCGGATGCAGTCATAACGGGATTTTTAAGCTCCACACCGCATATATTAACCTTTGTGTTTATATCAGCCATTACCAAACAACCTCCTTGCTATCGAATACGGGGCCGTCCTTGCAGACTTTTTTATATGTCCACTCGTCGCCGTTGCCCGTCTTAATAGGTACAACACAGCCCACGCAAGCACCTATGCCGCAAGCCATTCTTTCTTCCATAGATACCTGACAAGGAATGTTCTTTTCCTCGGCATACTGTGAAAGGAATTTAAGCATTATTTTAGGGCCGCAGGAATATATATTGTCGCCTACAATGTTTTCACTTCTCAAAAGGTCTACAACATTGCCCTTGAAACCGACCGAACCGTCATCTGTTGCAACATAAACCTTTGCACCTGTTTTTTCAAAATCCTCAACAAGAAAGCTACCGCTTCTGAAACCGAGAACAACAATCTTCTCGCCCTCGCACTGCTTTACGCTTTCAAGGAGAGGAGGCACACCAATGCCGCCGCCCACAAATATATTTTTGCCGTTCTTAAGTGTGTAGCCGTTGCCGCAAGTACCGAGAACTCTCACTTCATCGTCCTTTTCAAGCTTTGAGAAAAGTTCCGTACCCTTGCCCACAACCTGAAAAACAAGTCTTAAAGTGCCTTCGATTTTATCTATCTCGCAAATGCTTATAGGTCTTGAAAGAAGATTAGCACCGTTATCCGGATAAACCTCAACAAACTGACCCGGCACTGCCTTTTTTGCAAGCTCCTTGCAACCTAATTTAAGGTCAACTATGTTTTCGGCAATAAAATTTTTGCTAACCACTTTTGCAATTTCAATTATCTTTTTATCAGCCAAATTTAACACCTCGCTTATGTTGAATAAGCCTGTACAATACGCAGAGTGCATATTATACAGGCTGTATTTATTCAATTTATATATTTATTATATTTACATCGATAAAGATATCTTACTTGCGCATATCTCTGTTGATATCAAAGATATTAAGCTTATCCTGATCGATTTCCTTTTCCATAACATCAGCCATAGCCGCAACGGTATCCATTGATGTGATAAGAGTGATAGAGCTTTCGATAGCTGTTCTTCTTATCTTGAAACCGTCTGTGTTCTGGTTATTAGCCTTTTTAGGAATATCGATAATGAGGTCAACAACACCGCTTCTGATTGTGTCGATGATGTTTGGAACGCCCTCGCTTATCTTCTTAACAACCTTGCACTTAATACCGTTTTCCTTAAGAACCTTAGCTGTACCCTCCGTTGCAAGGAAGTTGCAACCCATATCGGCAAACTTCTTAGCGATAGGCACAAATGCCTCGTGGTCTATTGTTCTGACTGTTGCAACAATTGTGCTGCCCTTCTGAGGTATTGTCATACCTGCTGCAATAAAGCCCTTGTAAAGTGCATTTTCAAGGTTCTTACCAACACCGAGAACCTCACCTGTTGAACGCATCTCGGGTCCTAAGCTAACTTCAACCATAGGAAGCTTCTCTGTTGAGAATACGGGAACCTTAACTGCAACAACGTCCGGTGTAGGTGCAATACCTGTGCCGTAACCCATGCTCTGAAGTGTTTCACCAAGCATAACTCTTGTTGCAATATCGATAACAGGCACGCCTGTAACCTTTGTGATATAAGGTACTGTTCTTGAAGAACGTGGGTTAACCTCGATGATATTAAGCTCACCCTTATATTCGATGAACTGAATATTTATCATACCGATAACCTTAAGAGCAACGGAAATTCTCTTTG
>CAZUXS010000015.1:0-23789 GCA_964624605.1 uncultured Lachnospiraceae bacterium
CCGAAATGGAACAGGCACATTTGAAAAAGCCTGCAATGATGTCAATTTGGGAAACACTTATGAATGAGGGTATTGTGCCGACGGATGGCAATTATCCTCTCACCCCAAAAGATTTTGAATATTTTTTAAGCAAAAGGAGGTCATAATATGACTGTAAAAGAGAAGTTTATATTAAATTTAAGTATAGTGTTTGCTATGGTTTTCACCGTTTGTCCGTCTGCCTATGCAATGCACATTATGGAGGGCTATCTTCCACCGGTGCTGTGCATAGCGTGGGGAGTTGTCAGCTTACCATTCCTTGTTAAAGGTTTCATATCAATAAAGAAAATGATTGATAATGACAGAAGATGTGTGACTATGCTTGCTATGGCAGGTGCATATATATTTGTGCTTTCCGCACTTAAGATTCCGTCTGTTACGGGCAGTTGCTCTCACATGACAGGTACGGGTTTCAGTGCCATATTGTTCGGACCTTGCATAACCGCTATATTGGGCATTATAGTGCTTTTGTTTCAAGCGATATTGCTTGCTCACGGCGGTTTGACAACATTGGGTGCAAACACTTTTTCAATGGCAATTGCAGGTCCTTTGGTATCCTATGTAATTTATATTTTATTGAATAAATGCAAGGTAAACAAAAGAGTAACCGTGTTTATTGCGGCGGCTGTCGGCGATTTGTTTACATACTGTGTCACAAGTGTTCAGCTTGCCATTGCTTACCCAAGTGAAAACGGTGGTGTTGCCGCTTCAGCTCTTAAGTTTTTGGGCATATTCGCACCTACACAGCTTCCGCTTGCAATTGTTGAGGGCTTGCTCACTGTTCTTATTGTGATAGCACTTGAAAACTATGCAAAGAATGAGTTGAAATCAGTAGGTTATGCAAAATAAGGAGGTATGTAAAATGAGTAAGGATGCTAAACTTTCAATAGTTTTGATACTATTAGTTATTGCCATAATTTTAGTTCCGCTTTTTGCACTTAAGGGTGCGGATTTCGGTGGTTCCGATGATGCAGGCAGTGAAATGATAGAAGAAATACAGGGTGATTACGAACCTTGGTTTACTCCCGTGATGGAAACATTTATACACGGTGAATTGCCCGGAGAAGTGGAAAGTCTTTTGTTCTGCGTTCAGACGGGAATAGGTGTGGGAATTGTAGCCTTTTTAATGGGCAGATTTGTTGAAAGGAAAAAATATGAAAAAAGCAATACTTCTTGTTAGTTTCGGAACAAGTTATAAAAATGCAAGAGAAAACAGCATTGATAAAATTTACGAAGATATAGTGAGGGTGTGTAATGGCATCCCCGTATATCAAGCCTATACAAGCGGTAAAATTATAAAAAAGCTTGCAAATGAGGGCATAAGAATATATAATATAGATGAGGCGGTAAGCAAGGCGATTAGTGACGGCATTGAGGAGATGTATGTTGTTTCAACGCACATCATTCCGGGGCACGAGTACAACAAACTTTGTGCTATGCTTGAAAAATACAGAGAAAGTTTCACTAAGCTTTGTATCACAACTCCGGTACTTAATACCGAGGAGGATTGTACAAAGACGGCTTTGCTTATGAACGAAATTTTAAAATTTGATAAGAATACAGCCTATGTGCTCATGGGGCATGGCACGGATGCCGAGGCGAATATAAGATATATTCAAATGAATGAGGCTTTTGTAAATAACGGCTTTGACAATGTTGTGATTGCCTCCGTGGAGGAAAATCCCAATATATATGATGCGGTTGAATATATGCAAAAAAATGAGCTTTCAAAAAATGTGGTTCTTCACCCTTTTATGCTTGTGGCAGGCGATCACGCTGTGAATGATATGGCAGGCGAAGGCGATTCATTTGTGAACGTGCTCAAAGAAAATGGATTTGAAACTGTGGCTGTTTTAAAGGGTTTGGGTGAATATCCCCTTTTCAGAAAAATATTCACGGATAAGTTGAAAGAAATGATTGGTTAAGAAAGGCAGAAACAATATGGCAGGAGTTTTATACGGAATAGGTGTTGGCCCGGGTGACCCGGAAATGATGACTTTAAAGGCGGTCAAAATTATAAAAAACAGTGATGTGATAGGTATACCCGCAAAGGACGTTGACTCCTGCACTGCCTATAAAATAGCAAGGGGTGCGGCACCCGAAATAGTCGATAAGGACATTTTTGCCGCACCGATACCCATGACTACCGATAGAGCGGAATTGAAGAAGGCTTATGATGATTGCTGTGAGGGTTTGAAGAAAATGCTTGACGAGGGAAAAAACATAGCATTTCTTACACTTGGCGACCCTACGGTTTACAGCACATATATGACAATACATGGGAAGATGAAAAAGATGGGGTACACAGCGGAGCTTATCAGTGGTGTGCCCTCATTTTGTGCCGTTGCGGCAAAACTTGATACTACCCTCGGTTCAAGGCGTGAAAACATACACATACTTTCGGGCTTTTACAATGCGGATGAAATTGAAAAATATGACGGCACAAGAATACTTATGAAATCGGCAGGCAAGATTGACGAAGTAAAGAAAAAATTGCTTTCTATGGATGATATAAATGCTTATGCCGTGACAAATTGCGGCATGGAAGATGAAAAAATTTGCAGGGATATAAGTGAATTAAGTGACAAGGCAGGATATTTCACAACCATAATTGTAAAGAATAAATGATGCCGATATGGAAAAATATGTATATAAAGATCAAAAAAAATTAAGATGCGGAATAACAACGGGCACTTGTGCGACAGCGGCGGCAACTGCGGCGGCTAAGTTACTGCTTATGAATATAAAAAGCGATAGTATAGAAATACTCACGCCAAAGGGCGAAAACGTCAGCGTAGCTGTATATTTGAAAAAACATACGGAGAATACAGCGGAGTATATGGTTATAAAGGACAGCGGTGACGATCCCGATGTGACAAACGGTGCCGAGATTTGTGCAAGTGTTGAGTATATTAAAAAAGAAAATGTGAGTGAATTTGCTTTTTCAAAGGGTAATTTATATCTTGACGGTGGAACAGGTGTGGGACGAGTTACCAAAAAGGGACTTGAACAAAACATAGGTTTTGCGGCTATAAACACTGTGCCACGTTCTATGATATTTTCGGCTGTTGATGAGGTTGCAAAAATTGCTTGTTATGACGGAAGTTTGCTTATTACCGTATCAATTCCAAAGGGTGAGGAGCTTGCAAAAAGAACTTTTAATCCCAGACTTGGCATTGAGGGCGGTATTTCCGTTTTGGGTACAAGCGGAATAATTGAGCCTATGAGTGAGAAAGCGATTATAGATACAATTGAAACGGAAATAAGGCAAAAAAGTTTGCAGGGCAACAGAAACTTGCTTGTCACTCCGGGAAATTACGGAAAATCTTATTTGGAAAAATATCTGCATTTGGATTTTGAAGAAAGTGTGAAATGCAGTAATTATATAGGCGAAATGTTGGATTTTGCCGTTGCCTACAATTTCGAAACTTTGCTTTTGGTGGGCAACATAGGAAAGCTTTGCAAGCTTGCGGCAGGTGTGATGAACACACATTCCAAAACAGCGGATTGCAGAGCGGAGGTTTTTGCCGTGCACGCCGTGCTATGCGGTGGCAGTGTGGAGATTGCAAAAAAAATAATGCAATGTATAAACACGGAAGAAATGCTTGATATACTGGAAGAAAACGGCTTGAAAACGGCTGTGGTGAACAGCCTGTGCAGTAAAATAAGTGAGCATATATCTCACAGGACAGGCGGAAATATTAAATTCGGAGTTATGTTGTTTTCGGAAAAATACGGCTTTTTGGGGCAGACCGAAAACACGGAAAATATTTTGTTGAGGTGGAAATAAATGGTTCATTTTGTCGGTGCGGGTCCGGGTGCGGACGACCTTATAACCGTAAGAGGATTGAAATATATTGAAAATGCTGATGTGATTATATATGCGGGTTCGCTTGTAAATCCCGAGCTTTTGAAATACGCAAAAGAGGGTTGCGAGGTGCACAACAGTGCATATATGACACTTGAAGAAGTTGTCGATGTTTTTGAAAAAGCCGAAAGCAGAGGTTTGATGACAGTGCGACTTCACACGGGCGATCCGTCAATATACGGTGCAATAAGGGAGCAGATGGACGAGCTTGAAAAAAGAAATATATCTTTTGATGTTTGTCCTGGTGTGAGTTCATTTTTCGGTGCGGCGGCATCACTCAATTTGGAATATACTCTGCCCGATGTAACTCAAACGGTGATTATAACAAGGGAAGAAGGAAGAACGGCTGTGCCCGAAAAGGAAAGGCTTAATAAGCTTGCCGAGCATCAGGCAACAATGGTGCTTTTCCTCTCATCGGGACTTGCCGATAAGGTGAAAAATAATCTCATTTCGGGAGGATATCCCAAAGATACACCCGTTGCTGTGGTATACAAGGCAACGTGGGAGGACGAAAAAATTGTGAGGACAACTCTTGAAAACCTGCCCGAAGATATGAAAAAGGCAGGCATAACAAAGACGGCACTTATAATTGTGAGCAGGGCACTCGGCGAGAAATACAGCAAATCAAGGCTGTATGCCGAGGATTTCACAACCGAATTCAGAAAAGGAAAATAATTATGAAGGCAGCAATTTTTTCTTGCGGTATAAAGTCTTATGAGCTTATGAAAAAGCTTGAAAATATATGGAAAACAAGGGATAAAGACATAGATATTAAGAGTTTTGTGAAATGTTCTTCACTGCCCGATATATCGGAAAAGAGAAGCCTTTGTGAGGTTGTCGGTGAGTGCTTTAACGGTTTTGATGCACTTGTGTTTATATGCGCAACGGGCATTGCCGTGAGGAGTATTGCACCCTATATAGAGCACAAAAGCGTTGACCCTGCCGTTATTGTTTTGGATGAGAGTGGAAAGTTTTGCATATCTCTTTTATCGGGACACCACGGCGGTGCAAACGAGCTTGCGGAAAATATTGCCGAAATGACGGGTGCAATGCCCGTTATAACAACCGCAACAGACAGGGAAAATAAGTTTGCCATTGATGATTTTGCAAGAAAAAATAACTTTGTAATAAGTGATTGGAATACGGCGAAAAAAATTTCCGTTGATGTTTTGGAGGGTAAAAAAATCGGCATTTACAGTGAATTGCCCATAATCGGAAAATTGCCGAAAGAAATTTACATTTGTGACAGGAATAAGGCTGATGCCGTAATATCATATAAAATTGAGAAAAATGTTTTTATGCTTGTGCCTAAAATTGTGGTTGCGGGCATTGGTTGCAAAAAAAATACTGAAAGAAGTAAGATTGAATTTGCAATCAAAACTTGCCTGAGTGAGGAAAATATAGCTTTTTCTTCACTTGCGTTGGTGGCAAGTATAGATTTGAAAAAAGACGAAAAAGGAATTGCGGATTTTTGTGAAAGCAATGATATACCCTTTTTGACATATTCTGCGGAGGAGCTGAAAAATGTTGAGGGTGATTTTACAAAATCCGATTTTGTGGAAAGTGTAACGGGTGTTTCAAACGTCTGCGAAAGAAGTGCCGTGATGGCTTCGGACGGCAGACTTATATGCAAAAAAAAGGTGTATGATGGTGTGACTGTTGCGCTTGCGATTATGAAAGGATGTGCGAGCTTTGAATAGGCTGTATGTGGTTGGAATAGGTCCGGGTGCTTACAACAAAATGACTGTTGAGGCAATAGAGGTTTTGAAAGAATGTGACGTGATTGCAGGCTACAGTGTTTATGTGGATTTAATAAAGCCTCATTTTAGCGAAAAAGAATATATTGTAAACGGTATGAGGCAGGAAACCGAAAGATGCAAGGCGGCACTTGAAAGTGCGGCAAGCGGCAAAAAAACAGCCATGGTTTGCAGTGGTGATGCCTGTGTTTACGGCATGGCAGGACTTTTAACGGAGCTTGGTGAAAACTATCCGACGGTTGAAATTGTTGTTATACCCGGTGTGACGGCGGCTTTATCGGGCAGTGCGGTTTTGGGCAGTGCCTTGGGACACGATTTTGCCGTAATAAGCCTTAGCGACCTTATGACACCATGGGAGAAGATTGAGCAGAGACTCAAGTTTTCCGCAGCCGCCGATATGGCTATTTGTCTTTACAATCCGTCAAGCAAAAAAAGACACGATTATTTGCAAAAGGCCTGTGATATAATTATGGAACATAAGGACGAAAATACGGTTTGCGGTTTTGTGAGAAACATTGGCAGAGAGGGCGAAAGTTTTGAAATTATGTCGCTTTCACAGCTTAGAAACACACAGGTTGATATGTTCACCACAGTGTTTATAGGAAATAGTCAAACAAAGGTTGTAAATGGGCGCATGGTAACACCGAGAGGTTATACGATATAGGAGGCAGTTATGTCAAACATTGCGGTTTTTGGTGGGACGACAGAAGGTCGCCTTATTGCGGAAACTTTACGGAATACAAAAATAAATATACATATTTGCGTTGCCACCGAATACGGCGGCACACTTTTGCCGACTTGCGACAATATACACATACACTGCGGAAGAATGAACAGCGATGAAATGGAAGATTTTTTCACCGAAAATGAGGTTGATTGTTGCTTTGATGCCACTCACCCCTATGCTGTTGAGGTCACGGAAAACATATATAATGCTTGCAAAAATATTGGTTTACAGTATATGAGAGTTATGCGTGACGAGTGCAGTGCCGAGGGTGAAAACGTAGTTTACATGGACAGTATAGAAGATGCGGTAAATTTTCTGAATACAGTTGACGGTAAAATTTTAATCACAACGGGCAGTAAGGATTTGGAAAAATACACAGCTGTGGAAGATTACAAAAACAGATGCTTTGCCAGAGTTTTGCCGACTCCCGAAGTAATAGACAAGTGTGCAACATTAGGCTTTGAGGGCAAAAACGTAATTGCAATGCAAGGTCCGTTCAGCGAAGAACTTAATCGTTGTATGTTAAAGCAAACGGGTGCAAAGTGGCTTGTAACAAAAAATTCGGGCAGTGTGGGCGGCTTTGAACAAAAATGTGATGCCGCTGTAAATTCGGGTGCAAATGTTGTTGTAATCGGCAGAGCTAAGGAAAAAACGGAAGATACAAGAACAGTTGATGAAGCAATTGACTTCATAAAAAAGAGATACGGTATTGATGATAAAAGACGTATATATTTGGTGGGTGTCGGTGTCGGAAACAAAAAGCTTTTGACGAAAGAAGCAGAGGATTGTCTTAAAAATTGTGATGTTATAGTCGGTGCAAGACGTATTGTGGATATGGTAAGGGGCAGTAAGCCTTATTATATAAGCTATGTAAAGGATGAAATAAAAACATTCATAGATGTGCACACGCAGTTTAAAAACATTGCACTTGTTTATTCGGGTGATATAGGTTTTTATTCCGGTGCAAGCGGCATGAAAAAATTGCTTGGCGGCTATGACGTTTTTGATGTTCCGGGTATATCTTCACCTATATATTTTTTGGATAAACTCGGCATAGGTTGGGATAGTGTAAAGCTTGTGAGCTGTCACGGGCAGGATATAAATATCATACCAATGATACGTGAAAACAGCCGTGTTTGTGCACTGCTTGGCAAAACAAGTGATGTTTCGGATATATGCAAGGAGCTTGAGGATTTTGAAATGAATGATATAAAAGTCACCGTAGGTGAAAGATTGTCCTATGACGATGAAAATATATACAGCGGTCATCCGTCCGATTTCGTCGATAGGCAAAACGATAAACTTGCGGTTGTGCTTTTTGAAAATAAAACGGCGGAAAATAAAATTGGCTTTGGAATAAGTGATGATGAATTTGTAAGAGGTAATGTTCCAATGACAAAGGAAGAAATAAGGGTTGTTGCCCTTTCAAAATTGAAGCTCAAAAAAAATTCAATTTTGTATGATATAGGTGCAGGCACGGGTTCTGTTTCGATTGAAGCGGCTTTGCAGTGTGATGACGGTTTTGTGTATGCCGTGGAAAGAAAGCTTTCCGCACTCAATTTGATAAGAAAGAACAGGAAAAAATTTAAGGCTCATAATGTTAAGGTGGTTGAGGGTGAAGCACCTATTTGCCTTTGGGATTTGCCTAAGCCTACGCACGCTTTCATAGGTGGAAGCAATGGTAAAATGCTTGAAATAATAAGGGCAGTGCACGCAAGAAACAAGTATACTCGTTTTGTAATAAATGCGGTGACTATTGAAACACTCTCTCAGCTTGAAGAAGTGAAAAAAGAGTTTCCTCAATATGACGATATGGAGATAATACAGCTTAATGTGGCAAAAAACAGACAGCTTGGACGATATAATCTTATGACGGCGGAAAATCCCGTTTATGTTATCTCATTCGGTGGTAAAAAATACAACGATTCAAAAAGAAGGTAAGAAAGAGGTATAATATGGAAAAAAATATGCACTCTTTGGTTTTTGCCGCACACAAAAGCAACAGCGGAAAAACTATGGTAGTCTGCGGTTTGACAGAGGTATTTAAGAGAAAAAAATACAATGTGAATATGTTCAAGTGTGGTCCAGATTACATAGACCCAATGTTCCACCGCCGTGTGCTTGGTGTTGAATCGGGAAATTTGGATACATTTTTCACCGATGAGGAGACCACAAAATATCTTTATGCAAGAAAGGCAGAAAAAGCGGACATAACGATTATTGAGGGTGTTATGGGATATTATGACGGACTTGGCGGGCAGAGTGAAAGGGCAAGCACCTATGAGGTTGCAAGGCTCACAAAATCCCCCGTTGTGCTTGTGGTGGATTGCAAAGGTGCAAGTGTGTCACTTGCCGCTGTGATAAAGGGAATTAAGGAATACAGAAGTGACAGCAATATACGTGCGGTTATATTGAACAGAGTTTCACCCATGTACTACGAAAGACTTAAGTCGGTAATAGAAAATGAGGGCATAGAAGTTGTCGGTTATGTGCCCGAAAAGGAAGAACTTAAACTCGGTTCAAGACACCTCGGACTCGTTACACCAACCGAAATGGAAGCTTTTAATAAGTGGGTGAGTGATGTTGCCGATGTTATTGAAAAAACGGTTGATATTGACAGACTTTACGAAATCGCAAAAACGGCGGGATTTGTAAGCGGAAGTGAACCCGAAATTTCCGTTTTGAAAAACAAGGTGCGTATTGCCGTTGCAAGGGATGAAGCCTTTTCATTTTATTACAGCGAAAATGAGGAGCTTATAGAGAAAACAGGTGGAGAGATTGTATATTTTTCTCCGCTTGAAGATAAGTCTTTGCCGAATGATATCGACGGCATAATTTTGAGCGGGGGTTATCCCGAGCTTTATGCAAAACAGCTTTCCGAAAATACTGATATGAGAAAAGCAATTAAAAATGCTTGCCAATCGGGTGTACCCGTGATTGCGGAGTGCGGTGGTTTTATGTATCTTCAAAACGAGATAGAGGGCGATGACGGCATAAAGTACGAGATGTGCTCCGTTCTTGACGGAAAGGCATATAAAACAAACAAGCTTTCACGCTTTGGGTATATTGAGCTTAAATGTCAAAAAAGCGGTATATTGGGTGAAAAGGGCAGCTGTATAAGGGCACACGAATTTCACTATTGGGATTGCGACAAAAACGGCAGTGATTTTACGGCAAGTAAGCCGCTTGGCGGTAGAAAATATGAGTGCATTGTGCATAAGGGCAACATAGCGGCAGGTTATCCGCATTTGTATTTTTATGCAAATCCCGATATGCTTTATTCATATATGACGGCCTGTCTTGGTTACAGGGTGGCAAGGCTTTCAAAACTGCATTGGGACAGCATAGCAAAGCCGATAGACAGCCTTGGATTGTTGGAGGATAATGTGGTAAAGCTTTGCAAAATTGCTTTAAATCCAAAAGCATACGATATATCAAAGCGAGCACTTGTTGTGATGTGCGGTGACCACGGAGTTGTGAGCGAGGGTGTTACGCAAACGGGCAGTGATGTGACAAAAATTGTTGCCGATAATTTGGCAAAAAAATGTTCAACAGTTTGTTATATGGCAAAGAGCGTAAATGCGGATGTTTTTGCTGTAGACGTTGGTATAGATTGCGAAGAATACGAAAATACGGAGCTTACATTAAATTCAGTTGCAAACCGAAAAGTTGCAAGGGGTACAAAAAACATTGCAAAAGAGGCGGCAATGACAAAGAAACAGTGTCTTGATGCCATACAAGTCGGCATTGATGTTGTGAAAGAGTTGAAAGAAAAGGGCTATACCATACTTGCCACGGGTGAGATGGGTATAGGCAACACAACTCCCACAAGTGCCCTTGCCGCCGTGTTGCTTAACAAAAGTGCGGAAGAAGTGACGGGCAAAGGTGCAGGGCTTTCAAATGACGGAATAAAAAAGAAGATTGAAGTTGTGAAAGCAGCCGCAGAAAGAGTGAAAGAAAAAAATTTGACGGATGCTGTTGATATACTTGCGGAAATAGGCGGTTATGATATTGCGGGTATGGTCGGTATGTTTTTGGGGGGCGTAAAATATCGTATGCCAATAATCATTGACGGTGCTATATCCTCCGTGGCGGCGCTTGTGGCAAAGGGCATAGACCAAAGTGTTACGGACTTTGCACTTGCCTCACACAGTTCCGAGGAAATGACAAGCAAACTCGCACTTGAAGCACTGGGGCTTGAAGCAGTAATTCACGGCAAAATGTGTATGGGTGAGGGCACAGGTTCGGTTGCACTTTTTCCGATACTGGATATGGCTTTATCCGTATACAAAAATTTGGAATATTTCGGTGATTTTGATATTGAACCTTACAGGAGGTTTGAATAAATGCTGTATTTGATAAGCGGCGGCAGTGGCAGCGGAAAATCCGAATATGCGGAGAGTGTTGCAACCGAGAAATATAAAACCGAAAAGGGCGTTTTATACTATGTTGCCACTATGAAAGTATACGATGACGAGAGTGCACAGCGAGTGGAAAAACATCGTCAAATGCGGTCGGGTAAAGGCTTTGAAACGATAGAATGTCAAAGTAACATTTCAAAACTTGAAGTGAAAGAAAATTCCGTTGTGCTTATTGAATGTATGTCCAATTTGCTTGCAAATGAAATGTTTTCCGATGAGGGAAATATTAAAGGCGATAATATATTGAAATGTGCCTATGAGGAAATAATAAAGCCGATTGTAAAATTATCCGAAAAAGCTTGTGTAATTGTTGTGACAAATGAAATTTTTTCGGACGGCAATATATATGATGAGTGTACTCAAAAATACATTGAATGTCTGGGTTATATAAACAGGGAACTTGCGAAAAATGCGGTGGGTGTTACCGAAGTTGTTTGCTCAATACCCGTTAAAATTTGCGGAGGGGAGGATAGGTAATTTGATTAAATCTTTTATAATTGCTTTTTCAACCTATTCAAAACTTCCTGTGCCGCAAATTGAATGGGATGCAAAAGCTATGAAATACAGCCTTTGCTTTTTTCCGTTTGTTGGTGTGGTTATAGGTTTGGCAAATTTAATTTGCTTTTGGCTGTTGCAAAAAACAGGATTCGGAACGGTTGCCGTGGCGGTGGCACTCACCGTGTTGCCGATTATAATAAACGGCGGCATACATTTGGACGGCTACATTGACACGGTGGATGCTCTAAGCTCTTGGAAAAGTAAGTCGGAAAGGCTTGAAATTTTGAAAGATCCACACACGGGTGCTTTTGCCATAATTTACGCAATGGTGTATTTTCTTGCGGATTTCGGACTTTTGAGCGAAATAAGCCTAAAATCAATGCCGTATGTGGCAATCGGCTATGCCTATTCCAGAATACTAAGCGCACTTGCTGTTGTGACTTTGAAAAAGGCTAAGAAAGACGGTATGGTTGCAACGAGTGCGGACAGCGCATCAAAAAATGTGAAATTGATATTGATTTTGGAGTTGCTTTTTTGCCTTGGTGTGACAGCTTATTTTAATTTGTATATATGTGCGATTTTTGCACTTGCGGGGCTTTTGGGCTTTTGGTGCTACAGAAATGTTGCATATAAATATTTCGGCGGCATAACGGGTGACACGGCTGGTTTTTTCTTGCAAGTGTTTGAATTGTTTTTGCTTGCCTGTGTGGTTGTGTTTTTCAAATTTTAGGAGGATATATGATTCTTGTTGTCGGCGGTGCATATCAGGGTAAAACAGAATATGCAAAAAATAATTTTGATTGTGAGATAATAAGCGGCTATAATTTAAAGGTCAGAGAGCAGCTGAAAGAGGGCAAAGACCCTTTGAAAGAGGCTGAAAAGTTTATTGATAAAACCGAGAATATCGTAATTGTCAGTGATGAACTCGGCTACGGTCTTGTGCCTGTGGATGAGTTTGAAAGACGATACAGAGAGGTAAACGGCAGAGTGAACTGCTATTTTGCGGGGAGAGCCGAAAAAGTGATAAGAGTGGTATGCGGAATAGGGCAGAGGATAAAATGATTGTATATTTTATAAGGCACGGAGCAACAAAGGGTAATATTGAAAGAAGATATGTCGGCACTACCGATGAGGGAATTACGCCCGAGGCAAAAATATTGCTAGAAAAAAAGCGTCTGCCCGGTGTGAAAAGGGTGTATGTAAGCCCTATGAAAAGGTGCATTGAAAGTGCTTGTATATTATACCCGGGCAGTGAATATATAGTTTGTGAAGATTTCAAAGAATGTGATTTTGGGGATTTTGAATATAAAAACTATGATGAGCTTAAAGAAAACAAGGACTATCAAAGATTTATTGATACAATGGGGCAAAGCGGTTTTCCGAATGGTGAAAACAGGGCGGCTTTTCAAAAAAGATGTGTGAGGAAATTTGAAAAGTTGGTTTCAAGCGAAACAGAAGATTTTGCCGTGGTTGCACACGGAGGAACAATAATGGCTGTGCTTGATGAATTTTCAAAACCTCACAAGGATTATTATGATTGGCAATGTAAAAATACAGAGGGATTTTCTGCTGTGTATGAAAATGGCAGACTTACTGATATAAAGGAAATTTAGGTTATGACTGAAAGAATAATTGTTATATGTGCCGCCTTTGTGCTGGATATCATTTTCGGTGATCCGCATTGGCTGTGGCATCCCGTGAGGGGCATAGGCTTTGCAATAAGCTGTTTTGAAAAGATGCTTAAAAAGCTTTTTAGGCTCGGGGATGAAAGGGAAGAGGACAAAACAAAAAAATTGATATCGGGTGCAGTGCTTGCAATTGCCGTTATTTTTGTTTCAACCGCAATACCTCTTGCAATACTCTATGTAGCAGGCTGTATAAATTATTATTTTAAGGTTGTGCTTGAAATAATAATGTGCTATCAGCTTTTGGCAATGAAGTCGCTCAAAACCGAGAGTATGAAGGTGTATAAGGCTATGAAAAGCGGTGATGTTGAAAAGGCGAGATATGCCGTTTCAATGATAGTCGGCAGAGATACAAAGGTGCTTACCAAAGAGGGCATTATTAAAGCGGCTGTGGAAACCGTTGCGGAAAATACATCGGACGGAGTGATTGCACCGCTTTTTTATATTATGCTTTTCGGTGTGGCGGGCGGATTTTTGTATAAGGCGGTAAACACAATGGATTCCATGATAGGCTACAAAAACGACAGGTATATATATTTTGGCAGAACAGCGGCGAAACTGGACGATGTGCTCAACTTCATACCATCCAGATTATCGGCTGTTTTTATGATACTTGCAAGTGCCATATTGAATTTGAATTTTAAAAATGCAATTTACATATATAAAAGAGATAGATTCAATCACGCAAGCCCAAATTCGGCACAGACGGAAGCTGTTTGCGCAGGTGCGTTATCCGTTCGCTTGGCAGGGGATGCGTGGTATTTCGGAAAGCTTTGCAAAAAGCCGTTCATAGGTGACGATATAAGACCTATTGAAAATGAGGATATAAAAAGAGCAAATGATTTGCTGTATGCGGCATCAATATTGACACTGATATTAGGTGTGTGCGTGATGCTGATTTTGGAGATGTTATTGTGATGGAGTTTAAACACGGCGGAGATATTTACAGATATGATGTTGAATATGATTTTTCGGTCAATATAAATCCTTTGGGTATGCCGAAAGCATCGGTGGAAGCGGCACAGAATGGAGTTTTGCTTTCATCACGTTATCCCGACCACAGGGCAGAGGAGCTTTGTTTTGCGATAGCGGAAAGAGAAAGCGTATTACCTCAAAATGTGATTGTGGGCAACGGTGCGGCAGAGCTGATATATGCTCTTATTCGTGCAATAAAGCCCAATCGTGCCCTGCTTGCCGTGCCGACTTTCAGCGAATATGAAACTGCGGTGAGAGCGGAGGGCGGTGACATTGATTATTTTTATCTCAAAGAGGAAAATAATTTTCGCTTGACCGAGGATGTAATCAGTTATATAACCGATGAAACGGATATAATTTTTATATGCAATCCCAATAACCCAACGGGCACTGTTGCCGAAAGGGATTTGATGGAAAAAATAGTTTCAAAATGTGAAAAAACGGGTACTTATATTTGTGTGGATGAATGTTTTCTGCCTTTTTTGAGAGATGAAGAAAATTTGACTTTAAAGAAGAAAATACATAATTATCCGCATTTGATTGTATTGAGAGCTTTCACAAAAATATATGCCATGGCAGGGTTAAGATTGGGTTACGCTTTAACATCAAATTCGGATTTGATTGAAAAAATGCACTGTGTAATTCAGCCGTGGAACACGTCTGTACCCGCACAGATGGCAGGTGTGGCGGCACTTAGTGAAAAAGAAGGATATATTGAAAAAACACAAGACCTTATCGAAAGTCAAAAAGAATATCTCATAAGCGAGATGAAAAACGGACTTGCGGAAAAAATTTACGATTCAAAAGCCGATTATATATTTTTTAAATCGGTTAAAAATCTGAAAGAAAAATTGCTTGAACAAAAAATATTGATACGCTCCTGTGCCGATTATGTAAATTTATCTGATGGTTATTATAGAATAGGTATAAAATCGGCGGAGGAAAACGGAGAACTTATAAAAAGGTGGAAAAAGATATGGCAAAGCCTATAATGATTCAGGGCACAATGTCAAATGTGGGCAAAAGCATAATTGCGGCAGGACTTTGCAGAATTTTTAAACAGGACGGCTACAAGGTTGCACCGTTTAAATCGCAAAATATGGCTTTAAACTCATATATTACAAACGAAAATCTTGAAATGGGCAGGGCACAGGTGGTTCAGGCACAGGCTTGCGGCATTGAACCCTCCGTGTGTATGAATCCGATTTTGCTCAAACCCGTTACGGATATGGGCTCACAGGTTATTGTCAACGGTGAGGTTGTGGGTAATATGAGAGCAATTGATTATTTCAAACGTAAACGAGATTATGTACCTACAATAAAGGCGGCTTATGAGAAGCTTGATTCGGAATATGATATCATTGTGATTGAGGGTGCAGGCAGCCCTGCGGAAATAAATTTGAAGCAAGACGACATCGTAAATATGGGTATGGCAAAAATGGTTGATGCGCCTGTGCTGTTGGTTGGCGATATCGATAGAGGCGGTGTGTTTGCACAGCTTGCAGGCACGGTTGCATTGCTTGAAAAGGATGAACAGGCAAGGATTAAAGGTCTTATAATAAACAAATTCCGAGGCGATGAAAAAATACTTGCATCGGGGCTTGATATGCTCGAAGAAATTTGCGGCAAAAAGGTGCTTGGTGTTGTGCCCTATACCGATGCTGATATTGAAGAAGAAGATTCTCTTGCAGGTGAACTCTACAAAAAGAACATAGACGGCAAAATAGATATAGCGGTTATAAGGCTGCCCAAAATATCGAATTTCACCGATTTTCAAGCCCTTGAAACCGATGAGCTTGTTTCCGTGAGATATGTTGAAAATACAGCCGAACTCAAAGAACCCGATGCGGTAATCATCCCCGGCACAAAAAATACCATGAGTGATTTGAAGTGGCTTAGGGAGTGCGGTTTGGAAGCGGCTGTCAAAAAGCTTGCACATAACGGAACTGTGTTTGTCGGTATCTGTGGTGGTTATCAAATGCTTGGAAAATATATTGAGGACAGTTGTGGCGCCGAGGGGTTCGGAAGTATGAGCGGTATGGAACTTTTACCCGTGAAAACGTATTTTGAAGAAGAAAAAACAAGGACGAGAAAAGAGGGCATTACGGAAAATTTAAGCGGTATATTTGCTCCGTTGTCAAATAAAAAGATAAGCGGCTATGAAATACACATGGGCAGAACCGAGGTTGAAACGAATAGTTTTTCAACGCTCGGCGAGGTGAAAGACGGTTGCTGTGAGGGCAATGTTTTGGGAACTTATCTGCATGGCGTGTTTGACGAGGAAGATTTTCGCAATGCTTTCATAGAAATGCTTTGTGAGAAAAAGGGCATTGAATACAGCACAAACAATGCTGTTTCATATAAGGAATACAGAGAAAAACAGTTTGACAAGCTTGCTGATGTGCTTCGGAAAAGCTTGGATATGAAGAAAATTTACGAAATACTGGAGGTGAATAACTGTGAGTGAAATTAAACTTGAAAAGGTACTGCCTGCCGATATAGAAAAAAGAAGTTTTGAAATTATAACCGAGGAGCTTGGAAATGTTGAGCTTGACAAGATGCAAGAGCCTATTATAAAAAGGGTGATACACACAACGGCAGATTTTGAATATCTCAATACATTGACATTTTCCGAAAATGCCGTTGAAAAGTTTCAAACTGCAATTAAAAACGGTGCTGTCATTGTGACGGATACGCAAATGGGCAGGTCGGGCATAAACAAAAAGGAGCTTGCAAAGTACGGCAGTGAGGTTATCTGTTTTATGAGTGATGAGGACGTTGCCGAAAAAGCAAAGGCAAACAAAACAACGAGGGCGGTTGCAAGCATGGATAAAGCGGCGGAGCTTGGCAAGGATATAATTTTTGCCATAGGTAATGCACCGACGGCACTTGTGAGGCTCTATGAGTTGATGGAAGAGGGTAAATTATCTCCGAAAGGTATAATAGGCGTGCCTGTAGGGTTTGTGAATGTGGTTGAGGCAAAGGAGCTTATTTTGCAAACCGATTGCCCTCATATTGTGGCAAGGGGAAGAAAGGGCGGCAGTAACGTAGCCGCAGCAATTTGCAATGCATTGTTGTATTCAATGAGATAGAAAACAGTAACGTGTGAAAAAGTCGATACGCTTAAAAATTATTGAAGGAATGATTTTATGGAAATAAGAGTATTGCAATATTTTCTTGCAGTGGCAAGGGAACAAAGCATTTCGGGTGCGGCTGAAAGCCTGCATATTTCACAGCCTACATTATCTCGTCAAATAAAGGATATGGAAGATGAACTCGGCAAACAGCTTCTCATAAGAGGAAACAGAAAAATCACTCTCACCGAGGAGGGTATGATTTTAAGAAAAAGAGCCGAGGAAATAGTTGAATTGGTTAAAAAAACCGAAAATGAAATAACTCTTTCCGATAATGCGGTAAGCGGTGAAATATATATAGGTGCAGGCGAAACCGATGCGGTGAGATTTATAGGCAGAACAGCAAAAAAATTAGGTGAATTATATCCCGATATACATTACCATATTTCAAGCGGTGATGCGGTGGATATAACCGAGAAGCTTGACAAGGGCCTTATTGATTTTGCGGTCTTGCTTGAACCCGTTGACATATCAAAGTACAATTCGGTTAAATTACCGATAAAAGATATTTGGGGCGTGTTGATGAGAAAAGATTCACCTCTTGCTAAGAGAGAATATATTACTCCCGAAGATTTGTGGGATAAACCGCTGATTGTGTCACGCCAAGCAATAAAAGGCTCGGAACTATGTTCATGGCTTAAAAAAGACATATCCGAATTGAGCATAGTTTCAACTTATAACCTTGTTTATAACGCTTCTCTGATGGTGGACGAGGGTATCGGCTATGCACTTTGTCTTGATAAAATAATCAACGCAAGCGGTGACAGCAATTTATGTTTTAAACCTCTGTATCCAAAACTTGAAGTGGGCATAAATATAGTTTGGAAAAAATATCAACTTTTCTCAAAGCCTTGTGAAAAGTTTTTGAAACAACTTCAAGGCTTGCTATAGCTGTTAGGCATAGCAGTATATTTAAACTAAGCATTTTACATATATATTCTTTTGTGTTATTATTATATCATTATAGAAATGTATTAATTGACACGGGAGGTAAACGATATGGAAAAATACTATACTTTTGAACTAAGCGAGAACGTTACAAGAACAGGCGTAAGATATAAAAATCGCTACGGAATTGAAATTTCGGGGGATTTATACACTGCAAAGGATATTGACAAGGCGGTGAAATATCCTGCCATAGTGGTCGGTCCTCCTTACGGCGGTGTCAAGGAGCAAAGTCCGGGCGTTTATGCAAATCAGCTTGCACAAAGAGGTTTTGTTGTGCTTGCTTTTGACCCTGCATTCATGGGTGAAAGCGGAGGAGAACCAAGAAATGTGTCCTCACCCGATATATTTGCTGAAAATTTCAGTGCAGGTGTTGACTATCTGGGAACGCTGGATTATGTGGACAGAGAAAAAATAGGTGCGATAGGTATCTGCGGCAGTGGCGGTTTTGCCCTCTCTGCGGCACAGGTTGATAAGCGAATAAAGGCGGTTGCAACGGCAAGTATGTATGATATGTCAAGAGCAATTAAAGCTGATATGACAAAGGAACAGCGCAGTGAGTTTTTAGATCAACTTGCAAAGCAGAGATGGAAAGATGTGGATAACGGCTATCCCGAATATAATCCCGCATTTCCCAAAGAAACGGCTGTGTCCGTTCCCAAAGGACTTGACCCCGTATCGGAAGAATTTTTCACTTATTACGGACTTGAAAGAGGGCATCACCCAAATGCACTCGGTAACTTCACAACAACAAGTCAACTTCCGTTTTTAAATTACAATCTTCTTGACCATGTTGATGAAATTTCTCCAAGACCTATACTTTTGATTATGGGTGAAAATGCACATTCAAGATTTTTCAGTGAGGATGTTTACGAGAAAGCATTGGAGCCTAAAGAACTTTACATTGTTCCAAACGCAAACCACATAGACCTCTACGACCAAACGGATAAAATCCCGTTTGATAAAATTGAATCATTTTTCAAGGATGCACTTGAATTGTAATTTTATTATATCCCCAATGATAGGTTAATAATTATCATTGGGGATATGTAATTTAAAAAAGTCATACTAAATTAAAAATTTGATGAGTAAGGTATAAATCCATAACTCAAACTATGCGAGATATTAAAGATTTGTATTTAATATTCCGATTCATGAATTACAACAGCTTGTTTTCCGAAAGTATTATATCTTTTTTTGAAAATATCAATATTATATTCTTTTATACTTCCGGCAAGCGGATCGGCAACAGATACGGTATTTTTTTCGGTGTCATAACCTGTAAGCACCATACAATGCTCATTTGAAATCCATGACAATTTTTTACCGTTTACATACCAAGTTTTGGAGTAATACGGCTCTACGCAGTTAATCGAACCCCACACAATTACGGGTGCACCTTTGTCTATATGTAGGAATAAATCTTCCAACTCGGTGCCTGTTATATTTTCCGTAACAAGTCCGCTGTTTCTTTCGGAGAGATATTTTTTTGCGGAATTGACTATAACGGGTGCATAGCAACCGTATGAATTGCTGTTGCGAGGATTGCCGATAAATACGGCGTTAAAATCAGATACGCCAACTGCACCTTTCGCCAAATAATTATCCGAAAGCACACATTTATCCGCTTTATAGCCGTAATAATTCAGCACAATGGCAAGAGAGGTTATTTCACAACCCGTTGGTAATTCAGGCAACTGGGAAATTGCAACCACATTGAGATTGTTTTTCGTTAAGTTTTGAGATTTTTCAATATTTTCATTTTGCTCGGCAGCATTTGCCTTTATATATTGAGCAAAGTGATTAAAAAAACCGTATGTTTCATCTTTTGCATAGGTTGCGGAACACAAACAATTTGTTGCAATAAGTATTGATATCACAAATTTTTTCATATTGAACTCCTATTGAATTTTTATTGAGCATTCATAACTTCCAATATTTTCTCATTCAATTTCTTTTGTTCCAAAACAAGGCTGAAAAGCTCATTTGCCTGTGCCAAAGTAAAGCCGAAACTGGAACGTATTGTATCAACAATAACCTTTTCACGGTTTACAAATTGTTCATCCGCAAGCACCATAGAGCAAACTTCAAAAAGCACAATCTTTTTAAGCTTTGTTTCCTTATCGGCAAAATACATTATAAGGTCTGTTATGTTATCGGATAAAATTTTAAGCTCGTCAAGCTTCATTTCTCTTCTGTATTTTTCAAGAACTTCATTTTCCTCATCGGCATAGTCACCATCAATTTTCGCAACAAGGTAAATGAGATTCAAAAGATGTTCTCTGTCGTCCTTGCTTAAGTTTTTTACAAACATTACCATTCCCCCTAAGAGTATAAATTTAAAATTCTTGGCAATTTACACAAAAACGAGAGTAAATTGTCTGCTAAATGTGTAATTATTATATCATTTATTTTGCACTGTGTCAAGGTGTTAGTCAAATCAAAGATTAATAATACAATGTTCCGGAAAAAGATAAATAAAAGCAGCTTAACTAAAACAGAAAATATACCTTGTATCCACTTCGGAATTGGTGTATACTTATGATTAGGGATAAAATGGTGTAGTCGGTAAGTGTATTAAATTTGAATCATGTAGTGAAGTGAACAAAAAATGATAGGCAGAGAAGATAAAAAATCCAATGATTTATTTTTTACTTGCAGCCTTATTGCATATATTGCAAGAAAAACAAAAAATAAGCCCGTATATGTTGTAAACAGGCTTGGGAAAAAACTTTAGACAAAATATATGAATTTGCGGATGTGTATCACAGTGACAACATCGACAGAGTGAGTGATGATTTTATATCCGAAAAAGATATCAAGCAGGGTAATTTTGACAATGTTGCGGATTGTGAATATTCCGTTCCCACGCATTGGGATATAGGAAAGGTCTACAAAAGATTGATTTTGGGGGGCAGCCAAAGAAAAAATGAGGATATTATTCAAACATTGATTGATGTGTACAATTCAAAGATTTCGGAATTGATTGAAAATTACAACAGCAGCTTTTACTATGATAATCCTCAATCCATTTTGGCAACTTATTTGAATGGTGGTTTGTTTGAGTGGTAATTATTGAATCGGAGGTATGAGGTATGAGTTTTTTGGATGAATTAAATGAGGTAAGCAAAACAAAATACGATGTAAATCAGGAAAGAAAAGAATACGGAAGAACATGTGCAAGGCTTAAGTACGACTCTATAAAAGAGCATTTTATAAATATGGCTAAAAACGGAAGATATACCACTGTTTCGGGCAAAAAGTACATAGAATTTTATGATATCGAAAGATATATCGATTTTGACGTAAAAGCCGATGAAACAAGAACAAAAGGTTTATTCCAATCTGCATATAGGTATACAACAAAAGTAAATTTGATAATCAAAGACAGACCTTTTTTTAACGGTTATGTGGATGAGCTGAAAAAACGCGGTTTCAGTGACGGAATTAATATTGTGGTTTTGGGATACCATAACTCAAAAAAGAATGACCCATCGGCATATTTTGATATTGATAAAGAATATGTGTGCAGTTCATCGAAAATTTTTTGCAGCAAAATTAATTTTTCAATAGTGTTAAAATGCAGTGCTTGTTATTAGAACGTGTTTGTGAGGGAATGTTACTTATAAATGTGGTGTTTTTTGTTGATGTATCAATCGGTAAAAAATGTATGAAACATAAAAAAGAGGTCAAAACCTCAGTTTAAACCTCTTTTAAAAGATGTATGTGACATGATTCGAACACGCGGCCTTCTGATCCGTAGTCAGACGCTCTATCCAGCTGAGCTACACATACATATTATTTTATTGTGTTGAAAGCTGTTCCGCTTCACAACGAATATTATAATAACACAAGTTAAAGGTTTTGTCAATGCTTTTTTTGGAAAAAAATAAAAAAATTGTGAGAAAGGTGAAATCTTTTAATTTTTACTGCGTAAACTGATTTATTTTCATTGATGTCACGACGGTTATATCGTGTCGTTTTTTATTCTGTTTTCATAAATATAACAGCTTAATTTTGTGCATATTGACGGATTTTAAATTTGCTATTGAGAATATATGTTATTATGAGGTATAATATCAGCAGGAAGATTTGTTTATAGAGCAACAATATAATATTCAAATCAGAAAAGTTTATAGAGGGAGGTACGATTATGAAGAAATCAACTTTGCTTATTACTGCGGCGATTGTTTCTTGCAGTGTCGGGGTGTATGCTTTGACGAAGTTTACGGATGATGCTTCGATAAGTGATTATTCACGTCCTTATGTGGAGGCACTCGTGGACGAGGGTGGCATAAGCGGCTATACGGACAACACTTTCAAACCGCAGGGCACAATCACAAGGGCAGAGTTTTTAACTATGTGTATGAAGTCAATTGCGGGCGATAAGGTGAACGAGGTTATTTCGGAAATATCAACCGATGAGTATAACGCAATTGTAAAAGAATACGGATATAATGATATATGGAATGGTGCGGCAAATAAAATTCTTGTTGCGGCTTCCGTGTCTGATGTTGGTGTGGAGTTCAGCAGCGGCAGTTCGGGAAAGGCTTGGAATGAGCCTGTGAACAGAGCAGAGGCTGCACAGATTCTCTATGGCATATTAAAGGCTTTCGGCAATGAGGATATACCGGAGAATAGCGGTATTTCCGCAACCGATAAGGCTTTAATTGAAAGCATGGGATATGAAGAGGGCATAAGTGCTTTATATGCACTCGGTATTGTGCGTGGTGACAGCAAAGGAAATTACAATCCTCAAAATAAGCTCAAAAGAGAGGATAGTGCGATACTTGTTTCAATGGCTTTGAAGCCCGAACTTCGCAACACCGAGGTAACAATAGCCGAAAACGATGTTGAGGACACAACTATACAGACAACAATTGAAACTACTACGGAGACTACAACCGTGGCAGATTCTCCGGCAAATCATTACGGTGCACCGATTTACGGTCAAACGGGTGTGAAGAGTGTGAAAAACTTTATCAAAACGGCTTTTGAGCCTGTCGGTAAGGTAATGTATATATATGGTGGCGGCTGGAATGAAGCCGATAATGCGGCAGGTAAGGAAGCGCTTACGATAGGTCTTTCCGAAAGTTGGCTGAATTTTGCAGCAAAGCAGAACAGTAGTTATAATAATAAAAATTATAATTATAAGGTAACAAAGAGCGTTATACACGATGGCTTGGATTGCTCCGGTTATGTTGGTTGGGTGCTTTATAATATGATGAATGACGGCACGGGTTATGTTACCTATGCCCGTAATCAAGGATATATGTTGCAACAAAAGGGTTACGGTACAGTTACGGGACGTGCGGCGATTACAAGCCATGGTGTCGGTGATATAATGACAAGTGATACAGACGGACACGTGTTCATTAGCCTTGGTCAGTGCAGCGACGGCAGTGTGCTGCTGCTCCATTCAAGTCCTCCGGGGGTTCAGCTTTCCGGTACGACTACTCCTTCGGGAAGTAAGAATTCGGAAGCGATTGCGCTTGCAACTAAGTATATGAGTAAGTATTATCCGGAGTGGTATGCTAAATTCCCCGATAGTAGTAGGGGGACGGGGTATCTTACAAACTATGACCGGTTTGAATGGTCTTTGCTTTCCGATGATGAGGGGTATAGGAATATGTCACCGGAAGAAGTGCTTAGGGATATTTTTAACGAATAATAAAAATATGAGAAAAGGATTGTTCTTTTTTACGAAAAAAGAACCAAAAACGATGGGGCGTTCCGATTC
>CAZUXS010000016.1:0-22809 GCA_964624605.1 uncultured Lachnospiraceae bacterium
GCAAGTGCCGTACCTCTTTTTATGCAGTAGGGTACGTCCGCACCGAGTTCCTTGCCTATAGCCATAAGTTCCTCGTCACTTATATTGAGTGAGAAAAGCGAACGTATGCCCACAAGGGTTGCCGCACAATCGGTACTGCCACCTGCAAGCCCTGCCGCAACGGGTATTGTTTTGTTGAGGTCAATATAAAGTCCGTCCTCAATGTTGTAACGCTCTGTCATAAGCTTTGCCGCTTTGTATATCAGATTTCTTTCATCGCAAGGCAACCACGCAAGATTTGATTTTAATTCTATGCCGGGTATACCGCTTTTTTTGATGAATATGTTGTCGCAGAGGTTGACGGTTTGCATTATCATTTGCAATTCGTGATATCCGTCATCTCTGTCGGAAAGTACATCAAGTGTTATGTTTATTTTTGCCCTAGCCTTTAATTTGATATAATCCATAATTATGCCCCTCTGTTTTTGTAATATACTGCTTATATACCACCATTATACTAATTTTCAAAACAGATTGCAAGTGTTATTGAAATTTAAGTTTATTTCTGTTATACTTTTATGAAAGAATACGTATATGGAAACGGAAAAGAGGAATTGGAATGGAAATAGGTAAATTACCGAATTCACTGCTTGAAAAAATCGTGCTTGACCCGATAAACAATAATTTTGTGGATAGAAAAGAGGTTATATTGCGTCCGTCCGTGGGTGAGGATTGTGCTGTTGTTGACTTTGGCGGAAAATACTGCCTCATATCAACAGATCCCATAACGGGTGCGGTGGAAGATATAGGCAGACTTGCGGTGTACATAAACACAAATGATATTGCATCAAGCGGTGGTGAACCCGTGGGCATTATGATAACTGCACTTTTGCCGCCTACGATTACGGAAGATGAAATTGCACAAATAATCAGGGATGTATATACGGCGGCAAAGGAAATAAATATATCGGTTTTGGGAGGTCATACGGAAATAACAGATGCTGTTGTAAAGCCTGTTTTGAGTTGTACCGTGCTTGGAAAGTGCGATAAGGTGATAGCTTCGGGTGGTGCAAAGCTTGGTGACACACTTGTGATGACAAAATATGCGGCGCTTGAGGGAACGGCAATAATTGCAAATGATAAGGCTGATAAATTAAGCGTGAGTGAAGCTGTGATTGAGAAAGCAAGGGATTTCGCAAACTGTCTTTCGGTAACAAAAGAGGGCAAAATTTGTGCCGACTTCGGTGTGCATGCTATGCACGATGTGACAGAGGGCGGTATACTCGGTGCCTGCTATGAGCTTGCTGTATGCTCAAATAAGGGTGTGGAGGTTGATTGCGACTTAATACCCGTGCTTCCGGAAACGGCTGAGATATGCAAATGTGTCAATATAAATCCGCTCAGGCTGATTTCAAGCGGTTCTATGCTTATTGCAACGGATAAGCCGAATGAGCTTATAACGGTTCTTCAAAATGAAGATATAAAGGCAACCGCAATAGGAAAAATTACGGAAAAGGGCTATTTTATGTTTAAAGATGGTCAAAGACAAACACTTGAAGAACCCGATGTTGATGAGCTTTACAGTGTATAGAAATCGTGTTTTGTATAAATTTGTGAAAAAAAATCGGGACTTTTTCGGCCCCGATTTTCTCATATCCAATTTTCATCAATTTCGTTTTTCAGCTCTTCAAACAATTGAAGATAGTCGGATTTTATGTGTACGATGGCTTCAAGTGCCGCTTCGTCGCTGTAGGTGTGGGCAAGTATATTTCTTGTGTTAAGAAGTTTTGAGTATTTAACCATTCAATATTTTTTCATTCAACTCTGTCAGATACACCCATCTATCCATTTTTTCGGCAAGTTTATTTTCGGTTTCTTCCTTTTCAGCCGCAAGTTCATTCAGTTTGGAATAGCTGCTGGCGTTTTTTGTCATTTCGTCGTCAAGCTCTGCTATTTTGTTTTCAAGTGCGGCTATGTCGTCGTCTATGGTTTCAAACTCTCTTTGCTCGTTATAGCTCATTTTGAGTTTTTTATCGCTTCTTTGTGTCTTTTGAGGTTTTGCTTCCTTTTCCTCTTTAAACCTTTGGGATTTCACGGTTGTTTCGGCATTTTTAGCCGTTATATAATCTGTGTAGTTGCCCTCAAATTGCTTTATTGAGCCGTCCTCTTCAAAGGCAAAAATTCTTTTTGCACAGCGGTCAAGGAAACATCTGTCGTGAGATACGGCAATTACCGCACCGTTAAAGCCCTCAATATAATCTTCCAATATGGTGAGGGTTTCGATATCCAAATCGTTTGTAGGCTCGTCCAAGAAAAGTATGTTGGGTGAGGACATAAGTACCCTCAAAAGATACAATCTTCTTCTTTCGCCGCCGCTTAACTTGCCTATGATTGAATATTGCATTTCGGGGGTGAAAAGGAATTTTTCGCAAAGCTGTGAGGCTGTAATTTTGCCGTTTGCCGTGGTGATGTAGTCGCCTACTTCTTTTACGTAGTCAATTACCCTAAGACGGTAGTCCATTTCCTCATTTTCCTGTGCAAACACACCCGTTTTTACGGTTTCGCCGTAAATCACTTTTCCGCTGTCGGGTTCGATTTTTTGTGTGAGCATATTCATGAGAGTGGACTTGCCTGCACCGTTTTTGCCTATTATGCCTATCCTGTCATCTCTTAAAACAATATAACTGAAATCTTTTATAATATCCTTGCCGTCATAGCTTTTGCTTATGTGATCTGCTTCTATTGTTTTTCTGCCAAGCCTTGAAGAACCGCCCTCAATTTCAACGGACTGTTTTTTCTGCACGTCTTTTATTGCTGAAAGCTCCTCAAAGCGCTCAATTCTCGCTTTTTGCTTTGTTGACCTTGCCTGTGCGCCACGTTTTATCCACTTTATTTCGGTGCGTAAAAAGCTGTGACGTTTTCTGTCGCTTGCAAGCTCCAGGTTTTCACGCTCGGCTTTGAGGGTTATAAACTCCGTGTAGTTGCCAGTGTAGGTGAAAACTCTGCCCTTGTCAAGTTCTAAGGTTTTGTTTACAACTCTGTCAAGGAAATATCTGTCGTGAGTGACCATCAAAAGCGCTTTTGTTGTCTTTTTGAGATTTTCCTCAAGCCAATCTATCGTTTCATTGTCTATGTGGTTTGTAGGCTCGTCCAGTATGAGCAGGTCAACGGGTGCAATCATTGCCGCCGCAAGTGCAACTCTTTTTCTCTGACCGCCGGATAACTCGGCAACATTTTTGTAGTATTCACTTATACCAAGTCTTTGAAGTATGGACTTAGCCTCGCTCACCTCGGCATCGGTTTGAGGGTTACAGATACGGTTCATATAGTCCATAACAACCTCGCCGTCCTCAAAAACGGGTGTTTGAGGAAGATATGCTATTCTTATGCCGTTCATAGTTGTGATTTTGCCGCTGTCGGCTTCCTCTTCACCGCCTATGATACGCAAAAGTGTTGATTTGCCTGTGCCGTTCACACCTATAATGCCTATTTTGTCCTTATCCTCCACGCCAAAGGAGATATTGTCAAATATTATTTTTTCGCCGTATGCCTTGCAAAGGTTTTCCACAACCATTAAATTCATAAGATAACTCCCCTTAACCTCTGTTTCCGAAATCTATACCTTTATCCAGTATTTGAAGTCTTGCTCTTTTTTCGTTCATAAACTTTATTGAGAAATATTCCTCTTTTTCAAGGTCTTTTATCATATTCTGTAAGTATTCCAATGTTTTTGGATTTGCCGTATTAAAGTTGTAGGTGAAAACATCGCCACCCATTATGTAGGACTGGTAAAGTCTATCCAATATTTCTTCTCTCTCTGCTGTCATTTTGTGTACCTCCAAATATAGTGTTACCTTGATTATATAATATTTTAAATAAAATTTCAATCCTAATTGCATATTTTACCTGTGATTGGTCAATACTATCGAAAGACAAGGAGGGAAAATATGGATTTTGAAAAAAGTGAAACACGATTAAATCTTATGCGTGCCTTTGCAGGTGAAAGTCAGGCACG
Organism: uncultured Lachnospiraceae bacterium; assembly: GCA_964624605.1. Classification (GTDB taxonomy): domain Bacteria; phylum Bacillota; class Clostridia; order Lachnospirales; family CAG-274; genus CAZUXS01. The sequence goes on from CAZUXS010000016.1 coordinate 3,995, forward strand.
AAACCGCTATATTTTTGCGGCGAAAAAGGCGAATGAAAGCGGTATGTACGTTATTGAAATTTTGTTTAAGTATACGGCAGAGCAGGAGGAACAGCACGCAAAGTTATATTATGAGGCTTTATCGGACAGCACAAATTGCAATATTCCTGTGGAGGGCAATTATCCCATTGATTTGTATACCGATGTTGTAAGGCTTTTAAGAAACGCACAGCATAATGAAAATCAGGAGTATGAAAATGATTATGCAGGCTTTGCCAAAATAGCAAAGGATGAGGGTTTTGATAAAATCTCCACACTTTTCACTAATATTGCGGCAATTGAAAAAACTCACAGTGACAGGTTTAAGCATTTTGCGGATTTGATAGAGGACGGCAAGCTTTATTTATCTGATATTGAAACAAAGTGGGTTTGCCTTAAATGCGGTTTTGTGTATGAGGGTAAACAGCCGCCCGAAAGATGCCCCGTATGCAACAATCCAAAGGGATATTATGTCAGACTTGAAATGTTGCCAAGCGGAATAATTAAATAAATAATTGTGAACAATACAGTCAATAAGATATAGGGAGAGATACTTATGAGATTATTGGCTGTTTTGTTGTGTATAAATTTACTTTGCGTGAGTGTGTATGCCGATGATGAGCCGCAGGTTAATGCCATTTCAGCAGTTTTGATGGATAGTGAAACGGGGAGGGTGCTGTGGGAAAAGGATTGCGACAAGCCGATGGCTATGGCGAGCACCACAAAAATAATGACTTGTATAATAGCGCTTGAAAACGGCTCACTTGATGATGAGGTTGTTGTGGGGAAAAATGCGACACTTGCACCGCCCGTTAAGATGTACCTTACGGAGGGTGAGAAAATAAGGTTGGAGGATTTGCTTTATGCCCTCATGCTGCAATCATCCAATGATGCGGCTGTTGCCGTTGCGGAATATATAGGTGGCAGTGTTGAAAATTTTTGTGAAATGATGAATACAAAGGCAGAGGAGCTGGGGTGCAAGGATACGGTTTTTGAAACACCGAACGGACTTGACAAGGGCAACCATCATTCAACGGCAAGGGAAATGGCTGTTATAACGAGGTATGCACTCAAAAATGAGGAGTTTGTGCGTATTATAAATACTCCGAACGCCGATTTCACAACAGACAAAAAGCATTATGCCTTTGCAAACAAGGACAGGCTTTTGAGCGAATATGAGGGTGCAATGGGTGTGAAAACAGGCTTTACGGGAAAGGCGGGGCACTGCTTTGTGGGTGCGGCAAAAAGAGGTGACAGACAGCTTATATCCGTTGTGCTTGCCAGCGGTTGGGGCAGTGTGGGCAAGAACAGAAAATGGAGCGACACAAAAGCTATACTTGATTACGGCTTCAATAATTTTGAAAAAACACCTATTATACAAAAGGGCGATGAACTGGGTGCCGTCTGCGTGGACAGGGCAAGGGAAAGTTCAGTGCCGCTTGAAGCCGAGGAAGATGTGAGCATACTTATGAAAAAGGGAGAAAATGTTGATTACAAGCTTAAAATCGGTAAGCCGTATTTTATATCCGCACCCGTTAAAAAAGGTGATGAGGTTGGCAAGGCGGAGGTGTATTTAAACGGAAGTAAAATAGGTGAAACAAAGCTTGTTGCCGCCTGTGATATAGAACGTTTTTGCTTTGAAGATAACTTCAAAAATATATTTAAAAAATGGTTTTTGGTTGAATAATGCTTCATTATATGTTATGATGAAAATATACGGATGTAATAATGAACGAGGTGAAATATATGGAAATGAGATTGCAAAAGTATCTTGCCGAATGTGGTGTGGCTTCAAGGCGAAAATGTGAGGAGTTCATAACAGAGGGCAGGGTGAGAGTGAATGGTGAAACGGTGACGGAGCTTGGCACAAAGGTGACGGAAAGCGACACTGTGGAATTTGACGGCAAAGTTTTAAGCCCCGAGGAAAGGCTTGTATATCTTATGTTGCATAAACCGGAGGGCTGTGTGACAACAGTTACGGACCAGTTTGAGCGCCATACGGTAATGGACTATATAGATATAGAAGAAAGAGTGTTCCCCGTAGGCAGACTCGATTATGACACAAGCGGACTGCTTTTGCTCACCAATGACGGTGAGCTTACATATAAGCTTACGCACCCCAAGCACAACATAACAAAAACATACATTGCAACTGTTGAAAGGCAGCCAAGCAAGGAAGAAATGCAGCGTTTTTCAAAGGGACTTATAATAGATGGTTATAAAACCTCTCCCGCAAAAATATTTGTTGCCAAGATACATGAAAACGGACTTGTCAGCCTTAAAATACAGATAAGAGAGGGGAGAAACAGACAGGTCAGGAAAATGTGTGAACAGATAGGCTGCCCTGTGAGATACCTCAAAAGGATAGCAACGGGCAGGTTGGTGCTCGGCACACTTAAAAAGGGTGATTACAGAGAACTTACAAAGGATGAAGTTGAGTATTTAAAGAGTTTGTAAAAATAAACGGGACATTTGCATTGCAAGTGTCCCGTTTAAAAACAAATTATGTAATTTAGAATTACTGAGCAAGTACAGTTTCGCTCTCAGCAGCTTCAGTTTCGCCTTCAGCAGCTTCAGTTTCTTCTTCAGTAGCTTCTTCGCCTTCAGCAGCCTCTGTTTCTTCTTCAACAGCTTCTGTTTCGCCTTCAGCAGCTTCTGTTTCTTCTTCAACAGCTTCAGTTTCTTCCTCAACTACTGCATCTGTTGCATCTTCAACAGCAGGTGTATCTGTATCAGCCGGCTGGTCAGCTGTACTACCGCAACCTGTCATTGCACCAAACATCATCATTGTGCTGATTGCTAAAGCAAAAAATTTCTTCATTTTCATTACTCCCTTTCGTAATTAAAGATATAATTTTTTTGTCATCGCAAGATTTGAAGCATCTTGAGGTGGCTTCTTTTAATGCCTTTATAGGCTACTGTTAAGCGGCACACATAAGTGGAAATATAATCCATCAACCGCTCAACTGGGATAATTATAGCACAATCAAATTTTGTTGTCAACACAATTTTAAGCTGAAATGAAGCAAATAATTAAAAATATATAAAAATTTGAGCTAATATATTGTAAAATTTTGTATTTTGGGGTAAGATTAAGAGTAAACAAATTATTTGTATAGGAGGAATTAAATGAACGAAAATACAAGCGGCAAGGAAAATAACGACAGCAGGGGTAAAAGTGATTTAATGCTTTTTGTAAAGCTGTTTGTTATTTCCATTGCACTGACATTTATTTACAACATTGTTTCCACAACGCTTATGAACAATTCCAGAGAGGAGATAAAATACAGCGAATTTGTCTCACTTGTGGAAAAGGATATGATAAAGACTGTGGAGTTCGGTGATGATAAGATTTTAATTTATCCCGATGTAACAAAAATAAAGCAGGATGAGAAATATGCCAAGATTGGTTCAACAACGGTGTTCTATACGGGCTACATCATTAATGACAAGGATCTTGTTCCGCTTTTGAAAGAACATAAGGTGGAATTTTATTCACCCGTGGTGCTCAATTCAAAGCTTATATCATTTGTGATTTCTTGGGTATTGCCTATAGGCTTCTTCCTTTTTATAATATTCTCAATGAGGGGAATGATGAAGCATTTTGACGGTGGTATCATGGGAAAGTCCAATGCAAAAATGTATATGCAAAAGGAAACTGGAGTTACATTTGAAGATGTTGCAGGACAGGACGAGGCAAAGGAGTCTTTGCAGGAGATAATAGACTTCCTTAATAATCCGGATAAGTACAGTAAAATAGGTGCCAAACAGCCAAAGGGTGCGCTTTTGGTAGGCCCTCCGGGTACGGGTAAAACATTGCTTGCAAAGGCTGTTGCAGGTGAAGCTGATGTAACGTTTATGAGCATAAGCGGTTCGGATTTTGATGAGATGTTTGTAGGACTCGGTGCATCAAGAGTGCGTGACCTTTTCAAATCCGCACAGCAGAACGCACCTTGCATAATATTCATAGATGAGCTTGATGCGGTAGGTCATAAGCGTGACAACAACATAAGTTCAAATGACCAAACGCTTAACCAGTTGCTTTCCGAGATGGATGGTTTTGATACTTCAAAGGGTATCGTGATACTTGGTGCAACAAACAGACCGGAGGTTCTCGACCCCGCACTTTTAAGACCGGGACGTTTTGACAGACGAATTATTGTTGAAAATCCGGATTTAAAGGGTAGAGTGGATGTACTTAAGGTGCATATAAAGGACGTGCAAGCGGAGGCTGATATTGACCTTGAAAAAATTGCACTTGCCACAAGCGGTGCAGCGGGTGCAGACCTTGCAAATATAGTCAATGAAGCGGCTTTGAGAGCTGTGCGTTTCAATCGTGACAAGGTTACGCAGGAGGATTTGATGGAATCCGTTGAGGTTGTGTTTGCAGGTAAGGAAAAGAAAGACAGAATACTTTCAGATAAGGAAAAAAGGCTTGTTGCTTTCCACGAAGTCGGACACGCACTTGCGGCGGCACTTCAAAAAAATACACAGCCTGTGCAGAAAATCACAATCATACCGAGAACAAAGGGTGCGCTTGGTTACACAATGACTATGCCGGAGGAAGAAAAATACCTCACAAGCAGAGAGGAAATTTATGATGAAATAGTTATGCTTCTTGCGGGCAGAACCGCCGAGGAAGTTGAGTTTAACACCGCAACAACGGGTGCAGGCAACGATATCGAAAGAGCAACCGCAATGGCAAGAAATATGATTGCAATTTACGGTATGGGCGAAAGATTCGATATGATGCAGCTTGAAAGAGTGGAAAACAGATACTTAGGCGGCAGTAAGGTTGCACAGTGCAGTGAGGTGACAATGGCACAGCTTGATGAAGAAGTGCTTAAGGTGATACGTGAATGTCACGATAAGGCAAAGTCACTTCTTAGCGAAAATAAAGATATACTCGAAGAAATAAGTAATTTCCTTGTGGAAAAGGAAACAATCACAGGTGAGGAGTTTATGAAAATTCTCGGTGAATGTAAAGATAAAAAAAATAAAACCGAGGATGAAGAAACACCGGAAATACCGCAGGAAGAACCGACACAAGAAGAGTGATGATATACGGGGAATGAGTTTAGGCTTGTTCCCTGTTTTTTCTATATTTGTCGGTTAATCCCTTGCTTATTTTAGGGTGTTGTGATACAATTTAGATAGAGGGTAGGTGATGGGAAATGCAGGCAAATGATATAGCAAGATATACCGTTAAGGATACTGTATTCAGAGATTTATTCAGGGATAAAAAGTATTTGTTGGAACTTTATAAGGCACTTCATCCCGAGAGTGATGATGTGACGGAAAACGATGTTGAACCTATTACGCTTGAAGCCGTGTTGATGGCGGATTTGTATAACGATGTGGGCTTTCGTGTTAAAAATGAAATATTCATATTGGTTGAATCACAGACAACGTGGTCTGTTAACATAATTATAAGAATGTTTATGTATCTTGCGGAAACCTATAACAACTATTATAGGGAAACAAATCAATCTCTTTACTCGGGCAAAAAAGTGACATTCCCAAAACCCGAGTTGTATGTTATATACACCGGTGAAAGGGGCAATAAAAAGGACGTTATTTCCCTCAGTGAGGAATTTTTAAACGGCGAGGAATGTTCACTTGAAGTTAAGGTGAAAGTCCTGTTTGACGGGAAAAGAGGAGATATAGTCAATCAATATATCAATTTTACAAAAATATATCAAGAACAGCTTAAATTGTACGGAAGAACAAGAAAAACCGTGTTGGAAACAATAAGGATTTGCAAGGATAGAAATGTGTTGAAAGAATATCTCGAAAAAAGAGAAAGAGAGGTAGTGACGATTATGATGACATTGTTTGATACTGAATATATATTCAAGACCTACGTTGACAGCGAAAAAAGAGAAGCCGAACAGAATGGAGAGCGCAAGGGCATACGAAAAGGCGAACAGAGCGGGGGTATACGAGCCACCGTAAGGCTTTGCAAGGAGTTTGGAGTATCGGTTTCCGAAATAGTAAATAAGATAGTTACGGAATTTGGCTTGAGTGAAAAAGAGGCTGAAAGTAAGGTAAAGGAATATTGGAATTGATGATATACCCGACTTGCGTATTATGTTGCAGGTCGGGTTTTGATTTTGCAAAAGGGGTGTATACAACACCCCTTAATAAATTTGATTATTAAATTATTCTTATATTTGTCTGGAAAATATTTTCCGCATTTTCAATTTCAACCTTACCCTCTGACTTAATTGTCATATTGCTAAAGTGAATATCGTGGATAGGTTTGAGTGAAAGACCCTTTATTGTCACTGGTTTTGCGGCATTTGTGCAGTTTACGTTATTGATATAGATGTTTTTGAACTCGGGAACTTCAATCATATCGACTTCCTGTCCTTCTTTTGTATCCATATCGTAGCCCATATTGAATGTTATGGCATCGTGCTTAATGTTAATCATATTTATATCGTCTATATAAATTCTCTCAACAACACCACCTCTGCCAAGGCAGCTCTTAAATCTGAGACCTATATCTGTGCCAAGGAAAGTACAATCATGCACATAAATGTTTTTAAGACCACCGCTCATTTCACTGCCGGCAACAAAACCGCCGTGACCATGATAAACGATACAGTTATCTATATCTATGTACTCTGATGGCATACCAAGCTTTCTGCCGTCCTCATTTTTGCCGGACTTAATGCAGATTGCATCGTCACCTACATCAAATATGGAATTGCTTACCTTTACGTACTTGCAAGAGTCAATGTCAAGACCGTCTGCGTTTTGTGCAAACCATGGATTTCTAACGCTCACGTTTCTGATTGTGAGGTTTGTGCACTTCCATGGGTGAATACCCCAAGCAGGTGAGTTTTGGAAAGTAGGACCGTCCAAAAGTACCTTGTTGCAGTTTGTAAGGTTTACAAGCGGTGGGCGCAAAAAGCTGTGGAATTTTTCACAAACTTCCTTATCTCTGTAAAGCTCGGGATTAGGGATAAGAGTTTTGTTTGCCTCAAAATCCGTTTCGCTAGGCCACAAAATTGTTTCCTTGCCGCTGTCATCGATATATCCGTTGCCCGTTTCAATGAGCTGATTCCATTCTCTTTCGGCAATCTTCCACTTTTTGATTGGGCGCCAAGCCTTACCGCTGCCATTTATAATACCCTTGCCTGTGATAGCAACGTTTTCAAGGTCTTTGCCGTATATAGGTGATATACATCTGTATGTGAAAAGACCCTCGAAGCTTGTATCAATGAGAGGGTAATCTCTGTAATCGCTTGAAAAGAAGATTACAGCGCCACTCTGCAAATGAAGATTTACATTGCTTTTGAGCTGTATGGGACCTGTGTACCAAACACCTCTTGGCACAACAACAAGTCCACCACCATCGTTGTGACATTTTTCAATTGCCGCCTCAAAGGCAGCCTTATTATCGGTTCTTGTATCGCTTACCGCACCAAAGTCCGTTATAGGATAACACGCATCTCTGAATACGGGTAATAACACATCAAAATCCGGTTTTTCCATCGGTATGATTCCTCCTGAATATCAATAAATAAATTTTATTGCAATCTACTTCTATTATATTCTACCCCATATTTAAAAAAATTTCTACCCCTTTTTTGAAATTTAATAAATTTATTTGAAATTTAAGGTAAAAAATCGGAATTTTTGATTATTATTTGTATTATTTGCAATAGACTGTGAAATTTTCTTGTAAAAATGTTTAATTTATGATAGAATGGAGTTACACAGGATAGAATTTAATAATGAAAATAATGAAAGCGGTTGTTTTCCCCCGAATATACGAAAGGGTGATGCCTATGAGAGTAGTGCTTGACTTCGGAAGTATATAAAGAGGAGGTAGATACTTATGAGTGAAGCCATTGTATACTTGACTTTAGTCATTATACTCGTGATACTTATAAAAAAATAACCGCCCCATATTTTTAGCGAAATAGGCGGTTAATTTTTTAATTAGTCAATTCCAAGAGGGGCGAACAACTACCGTAGTTACTGAGTTATTACCTATCCTGTGCTTTTATTATAAAGCAAATTTTATCATTTGTCAAGCGATTTGCACTTGTAATAATCACAAAAAAATAATCGCCCCACGTTTTTTGGCGAAAACAGGCGGTTAATTTTTTTAACTGTAATTTTCAATAGGGGCGAACAACTGCTGTAGTTATTGAGTTGTTACCTATCCTGTGCTTTTATTATAAAGCAAATTTTATCGTTTGTCAAGCAATTTGCAGTAATTCAAATATGTAAATTGCCGTTAATTCCAAAATTTTTATAGACAAACCGCAATGATTGGTATATAATGAATATAGCTATTTCAATTACGAAAGGAAGATTTATATGATAAATGTAGTAGGTTTAGGATATATCGGTTTGCCGACGGCACTTATGCTTGCTTCACACGGTGTGGAAGTTGTCGGCACGGACTATAACAAGGAACTTGTAGACACACTCAATGCAGGCAAAACAACTTTCAAAGAGGATGGACTTGACGAGCTTTTTGACAATGCCGTAAAAGCAGGCATTAAATTCAGCTCCGAATATCAGAAAACGGATATGTATATAGTATCGGTTCCGACACCTTACGATGCTTTCAGCAAAAAGGTTGATGCAAAGTATGTTGTTGCAGCTGTGAAGAATGTTATGGAGGTTTGCCCAAAGGGTGCAACCGTTGTTGTGGAGTCTACAATATCTCCCGGCACAATAGACAGATATGTGCGTCCCGTTGTTGAGGAAAACGGCTTTGTTATAGGTAAGGATATCAACCTTGTTCATGCTCCGGAGAGAATTATCCCCGGCAATATGGTGTACGAGCTTGTGCATAACAGCCGCACAATAGGTGCAGACGATAAGGCAATAGGCGAAAAGGTAAAGGAAATTTACGCTTCATTCTGTCAGGGTGAAATCGTTGTTACGGATATTAGAACAGCCGAGATGACAAAGGTTGTTGAAAACACATTCAGAGATATCAACATTGCTTATGCAAACGAACTTGCAAAAATCTGTCGTTCAGACAATATGGACGTTTATGAGATAATAAGAATTGCAAATAAGCACCCGAGAGTAAATATTCTTTCACCCGGTCCGGGTGTAGGCGGACACTGTATCTCCGTTGACCCATGGTTCTTGGTTGGTGATTATCCGGGACTTGCAAATATTATCCTTGCAGCTAGAAAGATAAACGATTCCATGCCCGAGTTTGTGCTTGAAAGAGTACATAATATAATGAAAGAAAACGGCATGAGTGATGTTGCAAAGGTTGGTCTTTACGGCCTTACATACAAGGAAAATGTTGACGATATAAGAGAGAGCCCGACAATACAGATGCTTGAAAGCATGGAAAAGCACCTTTGCGGCAACCTTGTGAAGGTTTACGATCCAATGGTTAAAAAGGATTTGGTTCCAAATCAGTACCACGATTTTGATGCTTTCCTCAATGACGTTGACCTTGTTGTTATACTTGTAGGTCACGATGAAATAAAGGAAAATATGGACAAGCTTAAGGGTAAGATTGTGTTTGACACAAGAAATATTTGCAACCTTGACGGTGTTTATAAATTGTAATAAAAATGCAAAAAATGCTTGACAAAAGGGTATTTGTGTGATAGAATACTTTTTGTGTGGCGTGAGAGATATGCGCCAACTTCTTGCTCCTCGAAGGGAGGGGCCAAAGTCCAAAAGGAGGTGTAAACGAAATGAAAAAGTATGAACTTGCTTTAGTTATTTCCCCAGTATTAGACGAGGAGGCTGTTAAGGCTGAACTTGAGTCTGTAACTGCTCTTATCGAAAGATTTGGCGGTGCAATCGAAAAGATTGACGAGTGGGGTAAGCGTAGACTTGCTTACGAAATCCAGAAGGTTAATGAAGGTATCTACTACTTCATCACTTTCAACGCTGAAACTTCAGCACCGGCTGAAATTGAAAGCCGTATGCGTATCAAGGAAAATGTTCTTCGTTACTTAATCGTAGCAAACGAAGAGTAATAAGAGTGTTTGATAAGGGGGACATAGCTTTATGAATAAGGTTATATTAATGGGCAGATTGACCAGAGACCCTGAGGTCAGATACACTCAGAGTGCAGAGCCACTCGCAGTTGCAAGTTTCTCAATTGCTGTAGACAGACCGTTTTCAAGCAACAGAGATTCCAATCAGCCAACTGCCGATTTCTTTAACTGTAGTTGTTTTGGAAAGCGTGGCGAAAATATAGGTAAATTCTTTAAAAAGGGCAATAAAATTGCAGTTGTAGGCAGAATACAAAACAGAACATGGGTGGATCAGAATAATCAAAAAAGATATTCCACAGACATCATTGTTGATGATTTTGAATTTTGTGAGTCAAAGGCAAGTGCGGCAGTGAGTGCGGCTACTCCGGTACCGGATGGCGGCTATGCATCACAGAGCTTTGGTGGCAGTGCACCTGCTTCAAAGCCAAATGATTTTTATGACATTGCAGGCAGTGCCGATGATGAAGATTTACCATTCTGATTTGATATAGCAGGAATAAAATTTCAGTAAGGAGGTTTCTAAAATGATTAATAAAAAGCGTGGCAGAAGAAAGAAAAAAGTTTGTGCTTTCTGCGTAGAAAAGGTTAATACAGTTGATTACAAGGATACAGCAAAGCTTCGTAAGTTCGTTTCAGAAAGAGGCAAGATTCTTCCCAGAAGAATCACAGGTAACTGTGCTAAGCATCAGAGAGTTCTTACAACAGCTGTTAAGAGAGCAAGACACGTTGCACTCATGGCTTATATCCAGGAATAATCCGATATTAAATATTTGATTTATACCATAGTCTTGGAAGAGGTTTTTCCTCTCCAAGGCTATTTTTTAGTGACAAATTAAGAAAGGAAGTTGTTGTTTTATGACAACAAGTGACAACAATCTTGCCTGTGCACCGCTCGGGCGGCTTTTTTTAAAACTTGCTTTGCCCTGTGTTGTGGCACAGCTTGTGAATGCACTTTATAATATAGTGGACAGAATTTACATAGGGCATCTTACTGCATCGGGTTCGCTTGCACTTGCAGGGCTTGGAATTTGCTATCCCATAATTGCCATTATCTCGGCTTTTGCGGAACTTATAGGCAGGGGCGGTGCACCGAGGGCATCAATTGCAATGGGTGCGGATAAGGAAGAGGACGCTCAAAATATATTAAGCAACTGTTTTTCTTCAATGGTTGTTGTTTCGGTTGCACTTATGATTCTACTTGAAGTGTTTGCAAAAAAATTACTTTTTGCCTTTGGTGCAACCGAAGCAAGCCTGCCTTATGCGATGGCTTATTTGCGTATATACGCACTGGGTACCGTGTTTGTGCACCAAACATTGAGTATGAATTATTTCATAGCAGCACAGGGTTTTGCTGTGGAGTCCATGAAAACAACTCTCATAGGTGCAATTGTGAACATTGTGCTTGACCCTATTTTTATATTTGTTTTCAAAATGGGTGTGCAGGGTGCGGCACTTGCGTCGGTTACGGCTCAATTTTGCAGTGCCGTTTGGGTTATACTCTTTCTTGTGGGCAAAAAAACAAGGCTTCGCATACAGAAAAAATATATTATACCTAAATTAAAGGTGCTTTTGCCCGTGCTTTCACTCGGCATTTCACCATTTATAATGGTTACAACTGAGAGTGCCGTGCAATCAAGCTTTAATATACAGATGAGAGCATACGGCGGTGAGGACTGCGATACCCTCATTGCAGGCATAGGCATTATGCTTACCGTAATGCAAATTTCAATGCTTATACCTCAAAGCTTGGGACAGGGTGCACAGCCTATCATAAGCTATAACTACGGTGCGGGCAACTATGACAGAATAAAAAAGACATTTTTTATTCTCCTGTTCAGCACGGGAATAATTATGATACCCACGACTATAATATGTGCACTCATTCCGTCCGCTTTCGGAAAAATTTTCAGCACAGATGCCGCCACAATAGCAGTGGTGGAAAAATATCTTCCTCTGTTTATGGCGGGGCTTGGTATTTGTTGCATACTTTCAAGCTGTCAAATGTCATTTATAGCACTGGGACAGGCTGTGCGTAGCCTTTGCATAGCAATACTCAGAAAGCTTGTGCTTTTGATACCGCTTATGTTTATTCTCCCTCATTTTATGGGCATTGGCGGAATAATAGCATCAGAGCCTATAGCCGATGTGGGTGCATCGATAACTGCAGGAATTGTGTTTTGGCTTTTCAGCAGAAAACTTTTTAAAAAGAAAATTGTATAATTGAGTATTTTATTGCAAAAATTGTCAGATTATTATTTTATATATTCGACATAATAATATTGTGCCGACGGAAGAGAAGAGCACGAACAAAGTTGTTTGTGAATATTTTCGCCGGTACTAAAAAATATTATTATGGGAGGACAAAATAATGTCAAGTTCAAGTTCAAACTCAAGCTCAAACAAAATCAATATCCCCGAGGCAAGAGAAGCCCTCGAAAAGTTTAAGTATGAGGTAGCTAATGAAATCGGTGTGCCTTTAAAGAAAGGCTATAACGGCGATTTGACATCTGCACAGAACGGTTATGTTGGTGGTTATATGGTTAAGAAGATGATTGAACGTCAGGAAAAGGAAATGTCAGGTCAGCAGTAATACGTGAGAGAAAAAGCATAGTTTTTATAAATATGTTTAGATAATAAAGTCGGGTTTGTTACTCAATTTGAATAACAAACCCGATTTTTTATTTTGTCATTGTCAAAACAACGCTCCAGCCTATAATTTCCAAAAGGCTGATGATTGCGCCAAGCATAAAAAGGGATTTGCTCACCATACCGTCACTTTTGCAGAGATTGAAGCAAAAGCGTTTTTTGAACGGGAATAAGAGCTGTTCGCCTTTTTTGTTTAAAAGGTCAATCAAGATGTGTGCACAGTAGCCGCTTACAAAGGCAATTGTTATTATCTCTCGAAAGAGAAGTGAGCAAAATGCCGTTACCATTACGGCAGCGGCTATGCTGTGTGTGAATCCTCTGTGGCCGCTTGTGCCCGTAAGAGCGAAGTAAACTATCATAAGCACGATTGACGTGGGTTTCATAACGGCGCTGTGTTGTGCCGCCTTTGAAATCATGAGTTTACTAAGTCCCAAATTGAGTAAGCCGTCCAGAACCGCCGAAATAACGGCAATTGCAATTGCCGCAATTATCACTTTGTTCACCAGTTTATTTGCTTTACTGCTTTTAACGTCCAAATCCACCATCAGACCGCTGAACACGGAAACAGCTGTGACAGCCGCAATCTCGGAAACGCTTTGAGGTCTTGTCAAAGCAAGTGCCGCCGCAGAACCTAACACGGCGTGCGTCTTTCCTGTCATAAAATCAACTCCTTGCGATATAATACGTTATAGTATATCACAAAAAAATGCAATAATCAACATAGTTTGTAAATGCGGAACAAATATAAGGGGAGAAAATTTACAATTCTATTACAAAAATATTAAATTTGGTGGTTGTTGTTTTATCGTGAGTGATTTTGTGTTATAATCAGTAATGTAGGATGTGTGGAGTGTGTCGAAATCCGGAGAGTTGTGACAGCTTTGCACAGTGTTTTCACATATTCAGAAGGGAAGTGGTTGAAAATTGAATTTTATTAAAAGAGGTGTCGGCTTTTTGCTTGCGGTGACTGCGCTCACGGCGATGCTTGTCGGCAATGTAATGGCGGGAAAGTATGTAACTCTTACGCTGACATACGATTATACAAATCATAAGTATAACGCCGAAGAGGTTAAGCTTGCAATCAACGGAAAGGAACTTACAAATCTTTCAATGCCGCCTATCATATTTAACGGCTACACTCTTGTACCTGCAAGAGAGGTATTTGAGGGTCTGGGTGCTACAGTTGAATGGAAGAAAGAAATTTCACAGGTATATATCAATTATAACGGCAGGCTTGTTGTGTTGCCTACCGATGCAACAAAGGCTTATGTTGACGGAAACGGTTTCAACATGGCTATACCGGCAAAAATCATAAACAATAAGGTTATGATACCGGTAAGATTTGTTTCCGAAGCACTTGGCTTGCAAGTGGGTTGGGATAACAGCACAAGAGTTGTAAACATATCCGATTCTTCAAGTGTTGTTACAACACAGGCAACAACGATTGCCACAACGGTTGAAACAACAACTGTTGCCACAACACAGGCAACAACTGTTGCCACAACGGTTGAAACGACAACACAGGCAACAACAATTGCCACAACACAGGCAACTACGGTGGCTGCAACGGTAGCAACAACGGTTGCGGAGCAATCAACAGAGCAGACAACTGCAAAGGTTGTGCCTGCGGTTACGGGAACAAAGGACTTTGGATATGATGCTCAAAACGGTTGTATATATATTAAGAACCTCGGTAATGTGATAAATGTGAATGATTTTGTTCACACCGATGATTACAGAGGACTTACATATACACTTACACTTTACGGAAATTACACATCACTTGTTGACACAGCTTCTTATACGGTTGGCAGTGACTATATAAACAAGCTTTTGATAAACAGTGATGCAAGTAAGACAAGCATTGTGTTTGATGAAAAGGTAATTATGGCTGCAGATGTTTACACAGACGGTGAATATATAAAGATTCGTCCTGTAACTCCAAAGCAGAAATATAAGAAAGTTGTTGTGCTTGATGCAGGTCACGGCGGAAGTGACCCCGGTGCAAACGGTAACGGTCTTATAGAAAAGGATTTGACACTTGCTATGCTCCTTAAGGCTGAAGAACTTTTCAATCAGCAGGGTGAAGTTAAGTGCTATGTAACAAGAAATGCGGACTTCTATCCGTCATTTGACAGCAGAACAAACTTAGGTAATCAGGTTGCGGATGCGTTTGTATCAATACATATCAATTCTGCGGGCAGCAATACCACGGCTTCCGGTACGGAAACATATAGTTTGAATGCAAATGATCAGGGTAACGGTCTTACAAGTTATATGCTTGCCGAAAAGATATTGAATAATCTTCTTGCTAACCTCGGTACTGTAAACAGAGGTGTTAAGAGTGAAAACTGGATAGTTTTGAGACAGTCCAAGATACCTGCAACACTCATTGAAATAGGCTTTATCACAAATGCGGGTGATGCGGCAAAGATGGGTAGTGCGGATGGTCAGGAAAAGGTGGCAAAATCAGTTGTGGATGCTGTTACCGAATTGTTTAATACATATCCGCCGGTTAGATAAGGTAAAATGATTTTTATTAGGTCATATTCGATGCATAATGTGTTGGATATGACCTGTTTTTTTGCTTAATTGTAAACTGTGTCAAAATATTAGGTTGACAATTTGAATTTGTTGATATATACTGTAGTTATTAACAAATCGGAGGTAAATAAATATGGATGTATTAACATTAAAAAATAAGGTACTCGGAGGTGAGGCAATAACTCGTGAAGAAGCCGATTTTTTGGTTGAAGCTCCTCTGGAGGAACTCAAAACTGCGGCAGATGAGATAAGAAAATTCTTTTGCGGCAATGATTTTGACCTTTGCACAATAGTAAGCGCAAGGGCAGGGCGATGTCCCGAAAACTGTAAGTTTTGTGCTCAATCGGCTTTTTACAATACGGGTGCAAACGAATATCCTCTTATGAGCAATGATGAAATTTACAAGGCGGCAAAATATAATGCCGATAAGGGTGTGCCGTATTTTTCAATTGTAACATCCGGTAAAAAAATGTCCGAAGATGAAATTGACGAGGTGTGTAAGGTTATTAAAAAGATAAAGAGCGAACTTCCTCTTTCGGTCTGCACATCAATGGGTCTTTTGAGTGAGGAAAGTTTCAGAAAGCTCAAAGAAAGCGGTGTAACAAGAATACATAACAACCTTGAAACTTCAAGGGAATATTTCGGAAATATATGCACAACTCATAGTTTTGATGATAAGGTGAAAACAATTAAGACTGCAAAAAGTGTCGGTCTTGATATTTGCAGCGGCGGCATCATAGGCTTGGGCGAAAACTTTGCCGACAGAATAAGTCTTGCGTTTTCACTTGCGGAGCTGGGCATAAAAAGCGTACCCGTGAACATATTAAGCCCTATAAAGGGTACTCCTTTTGAAAACAATGAAAAGCTTGAAAAAGCCGATATTGAAAGAACGTTTGCCATATTCCGCTTCATATTGCCAAAGTCATATATAAGACTTGCAGGCGGTAGGGCTAATTTGGATGACAGCGGTGAAAGCTGTATGCGTTGCGGTGCAAATGCTTCAATAACAGGTGATTTGCTGACAACGAGTGGCACAACAATAGATAAAGATTACGAGATTTTAGACAGACTCGGATACAATGTAAGCTGTAAATAAGCGTATAAAAATATCTCCTTTTTGAAATACTTTATAAAAAGGAGAAAATTATGTTTATACCCGATTATATAGATATATACAAAAAGGGCAGCGGCATTAAGTTTGCCACCTGCCTTGCACGTTTGATGAAAAGTGAACTAAAAGGCCGTGAACCCGTGATTTTGTGCATAGGCACGGATAGGGCAACGGGTGATGCCTTGGGACCTTTAACGGGAAGTAAGTTGAAAAGAGCAGGTGCGGCAAATGTGTACGGCACGTTGGAATGTCCCGTTCATGCACTTAATTTATTTGAAACTATAGCCGTTATAAACAGGCGATACACAAATCCGTTTATACTTGCATTGGATGCGTCACTCGGAAAAAACGGGCATATAGGTTGTGTCACGCTGAGTAATGAGCCGCTGCACCCCGGTGCAGGTGTTGAAAAAGAACTTGGCAGTGTGGGGAGCATAGCCGTTACGGGTATAGTAAACAATTGGGCGGTCAATTCAATGTCCGTTTTGCAAAGCACGAGGCTTGCCTTGGTGATGGAAATGAGCGATTTTATTGCCGACGGAATATTGTGTTGTGTGAATGAAATCCATAGAAAGCATATTACAATCAGACAAAGATTAAAATTGATGAATGATTTATTATAAATTTAATAATTAGCTTGACAAAATATAGATTAAGTCGGATAATGTATTGTATATGGAAAAAACAAATATTCCATAATTATGTACGGAAAACAAATATGCCGTATATTTTTTAATAAATCAATTTTGAAAGGAATATATGTCTATGAAAAAGAAGATTATGCTTTTATCAGCACTCGTTCTTGCAACAGCTATGGTAACCGGTTGCGGCAGTGCGGCAAACGGCGGAGAGAAAAATGAAAACACACAGACAACAACATCAAGCACAGCTGAACAAAGTACATCACAAGATGAGAGTAAGTCCAGATTGGATGAGGCGGTACATCCGGTGACAGAGCTTCCACAGCTTGAGGGTGTGAAAACAGGTGACACAATAGCTACAATTCACACAAATATGGGTGATATAAAGGTATGGTTCTTCCCTGAATATGCGCCAAAGGCTGTTGAAAACTTTACCACACACGCTACCGATGGCTATTATGACGGTGTTATATTCCATAGAATTATAAATAACTTTATGATACAGGGTGGCGACCCCGAAGGTACCGGCAGAGGCGGTGAAAGTATATGGGGTGATGAGTTTGAAAACGAGGTTGACAGCAACTTAAGAAGTTTCAGAGGTGCACTTTGTATGGCTAACGCAGGAGCGGACACAAACGGCAGCCAGTTCTATATCGTTCAAAATAACTCCATTGATGATTCTCTTAAGGAGCAGTTGAAAAATTTATCCGAGCAAAAGGATGAAGCTTTTTATGAAAAATCCGACGGAACAAAGGTAACTATGGGTGATGTGTTCCCTCAGGAGGTTATTGACGAGTACGTAAACAACGGTGGCTATCCGTCACTCGATTTTCAGTATACCATATTCGGACAGGTTTATGAGGGTATGGATGTAGTTGATAAAATTGCAGCTGTGGAAACGGATGAAAACGATAAGCCTCTTGAAGATGTTGTTATTGAGTCTGTTGAGGTTGGAACATATTAAACGCTTAGAGGAAAAACACGCAAATAAATAATGAATGAATTGTAAATAAATTATAAATAAATGTAAAATTAATACAATTTGTGCTTGCATTAATTCAAATTATGTGTTATAATGTGTAAAAATGAGATGGCGAGGGTGCTTTGAACCTATATGGTTTGAGGCATCCTTTTTTTATAAGTTACCGAACCGTTAGGTGAGGTTATATATTTGATTTGCTAAGCAAATCGGTAGATTGCGGGGCAATACACAATAGGAATTATTGACAACGAAGTCGGTAGGCTGCAAAGTGGCTGTACCGACTTTTTTATATAACAAAGGGGGTCTTAATATGGGCTACACAGGTTTACTGGATAATACCGAAGCCATAAATAAACTACTTGCGAGATATGGCGTTAAATTCGGTATCTACAAAAACAACCGATTTAAGGAACAGTTGTTCCCGTTTGATGCAATACCCAGAATTATTGAAAAGGCAGAATTTTCATATTTGGAAAAAGGTCTTAAGCAGAGGGTTGTTGCACTTAATATGTTTCTTGATGATATTTATCACGAAAAGAAAATTGTCAAGGACAAAGTTATTCCGGCTGACTTTATTTTCTCCACAAGCGGCTATATGCCCGAATGTGAGGGAATAACTCCGCCAAAACACATTTATTCCCACATTTCGGGAATTGACCTTGTAAAGGGTAAGGACGAAAAATGGTACATACTTGAAGATAATCTGCGAGTACCGTCCGGTGCATCCTATCCCATGATTGCAAGGGAACTTTGCAGAAGAAGTTCACCTAATACTTTTCAGGAAATGCACTTGGAGGATAACAGAAATTATGCCGAGCTTTTGAGAAAAACTCTTGATAATGTCAATGTTGACGGGCATACGGTTATTCTCA
>CAZUXS010000017.1:0-22744 GCA_964624605.1 uncultured Lachnospiraceae bacterium
TATAAATCATTTTCAATAATGATATGGTCACCCGGCTCAAAAATTTCCATAACGTTTGTTATTGTTGCCATACCGCTTGAAAAGGCAAGTGCATCAAAGCCGCCCTCCAAACTTGCAACAACCTTTTCCAGCTGTTCCCTAGTGGGATTTTGAAGCCTTGAATAATCATATCCCGTACTTCCTCCCACACCGTTGTGTGCAAATGTTGCCGTTTGATAAATTGGAAAACTTATTGCCCCCGACTTATCACAGCTTTCGGTTTGGTTTTCAAGATGAATACATTTAGTTGAAATATTGTAACTCATTTTCTTTCCTCCGTTTAAATTTTTTTCTATAAATAAAAAAGGTTACAAACATAAATCGTTCATAACCTCCGGTTATCCGGTCAGCATTAAAACACCAATCTCATATTATTCCATTTTACGCCACCATGAGTGGAACTTGAAACACCCTCATACACAAAGCCGAACTGTTCATAAAACGAAATCAGCTCATCCTTGCATATAAGCACAATTCCCTTTCTTTTTTCCAACTTAGTGTCCTCAATCACTTTATTCATAAGTGCCTTTGCATAGCCTTTTTTTCGATAATCGGGAGATGTTGCAACGCCAAACACAATAAGCCATTTGCCGTTTTCATTATGCAACTGCGGATTTTCCAAAAGTTCATCGTGTTTTGTTTCATCATTTGTTATCATACCGTTTATCAGCGAAATTATTCTGCCGTCAAGCTCCAGCACCCAAAAATGATTGGGATATATTTTAAGTCTTTTCTCAAAATCCTCCCTCCTTGCTGCTTCTTCCTTTGGGAAACTTTCACTTTCAACCAAAGTCACGGCATCCAAATCATTTATATTAGCTTTCCTTATTTTCATATTTAGCCTCCAAATTAAATCTTCACTCTATAATTATGTTAATATTTTACCGTGAAATTGTCAATATGAAAAAATTTTAAAAATATTAACACCTGTTTAAATAAAAATAAGTAAAATAGGCATATTGTAAGGGCATTGTATGTTATGTGTATGTTATAATCGGTGATTGCAAAAATCACCGATTTTTTATTGAAGTGAAAAATTTCTGCCATCAAATTTTTCATTTTACAAATTTTTAGTGAAACTTTATGATCGGGGTGTGGTCGTGAGGCACAAAAGGAGCCATCATACGGGACCAGGGGGGATAGTTTGAACTAACCAGATTAGTTTTAAAGTCAAACTTTTCAGTGCTTCACAGCACTAAAATATTTTTAATACTTTAGTGCTGTGATATCTAAAATGTTGCCGTTGTCTTTTGTTGCGTCATTATAGCATTACTACATTATAGCATTACTATATTATAATATTACTACTATGTGAGAATCTAGGAACAAAGAGCAGAAGCAAGGGCAAAAAGAAGATACAATGAACAAGAACAGGAGCGAATAACAGTAGTACGAAGTAATAAGAAGTAAGAAGCTAGGAGTGGGAGCTAAGAGCAAGAGCAGGAACAAAAGCTAAGAGCAAGAAGCAAAGAGCAGGGACAGGAACAGGAGCGGCGAAGATGGTATAAACAATATGTATATGCGTGTGTGTTCGGCGGTGCTCTTTACGTCGTGGCTTTTTCTCATCAATATGAAAAAAAATCACATCATCGAAAAAATCAATAATGTGATTAGTAGGGGGGTGTAAATTTGCACCGCTTAAATTATTCTATATCATCCGGAACCCATTCAAGCAAATCTCCGGGTTGACATTGTAATAACTCGCATATCCGTTCGATTACCTCAATACGTATTAGCTTTTTAGCTCTAATATATGTCAATGTTCCTTGACTTAATATTTTTTCTTTTCGTATTCGCTGAAGGGTATAACCTTTTTTTTGTAATTGGTCGATTATATCAATCTTATATTTTAACATATTAATCACCTCGAGAACATTATAACATCTTAAATCAGAATTTTCAAGCACACCGCAATGTGCATTTTTTACAAAAAAGAACACTCTGCAATGTGCAACTTTTACAAATAAAAATTTTTTTTGAAAAACAGCTTGACAAAGCACATTGTGGCGTGCTATTATATCACCATCAAGCACATTACAACGTGCTTGCAAATAAATTCCCAAATCTGCAAGCATTAAGATTTAGAAATTAGAAAGGATTTGATAACTTGGAAAATATGAACGATGTACAGTTTATTGCATTTCTGAAAACACTTCTTGAAGTTGCAAAGCTGAACGGTGACAAAGCCACAGCCGAGCATATAGAGAAGTTACTAAAGAAATAAAAAAAATCCTCCGAGCGTAACCAAATAACACGGAGGATAAACCCATAATATACACCGGGCGAGCTTGCCGCCCTCTGTATATGTCTATTCTATCACAAGCAAGCAAAAAAATCAACCCATTTTTAAAAATAACAAGGAGGTTTTGAATGTATTAAAACCCATTCACCCCTCAAAGCTTTTGATATGAAATCAAATCCCCGGGTTGGCAGTCCAACAACTCACAGAGCTTTGAAAGAACAACAAAGTCGATATCACCTTTTTTTCTTAAACGGGTCATCGTGCTTTCACTTATCAATTTTTCTTTCCTTATCCGTGTAGATGTATAGCCTGCATCTTTTAGTGCCTGTATAACATCAATATTATAGATTATAGGCATTTGCCCCACCTCCTAAGGTGATTATATCATATTAATGCTGCTCAATCAACACTCGATAAGGTGTAAAAAATATACAAAAAAAATATCTAAAAATTGTGAAATATTCCGTGATTGACAGAACCACCCGATAAGGTGTATTATTATTGCAACAAAGAAACCACCCAATAGGGTGTAAACAAAAAAATCAACCTACAACCCACGAAAGGAGCAACCACCATGAAAAACTACTTCACAAACATAACAACCCTCGAAGAACTCAAAAAAGAAAACAAGCGCCTTTGCAAGCTCCTCCATCCCGACAACGGTGGCAGCACCTCCGATATGCAGGAGCTCAACCGCCAATATGATGAAACTTATATGCGAGTAAAAAACAACCACCAAACGGCAACGGGCGAAACCTACACCAAGCAAACCACAGAGCACGCCACCGCCTACCGTGAAATAATTGAAAAAATAATCAACCTCATAACAAGGAGGTTTTGAATGTATTAAAACCCATTCACCCCTCAAAGCTTTTGATATGAAATCAAATCCCCGGGTTGGCAGTCCAACAACTCACAGAGCTTTGAAAGAACAACAAAGTCGATATCACCTTTTTTTCTTAAACGGGTCATCGTGCTTTCACTTATCAATTTTTCTTTCCTTATCCGTGTAGATGTATAGCCTGCATCTTTTAGTGCCTGTATAACATCAATATTATAGATTATAGGCATTTGCCCCACCTCCTAAGGTGATTATATCATATTAATGCTGCTCAATCAACACTCGATAAGGTGTAAAAAATATACAAAAAAAATATCTAAAAATTGTGAAATATTCCGTGATTGACAGAACCACCCGATAAGGTGTATTATTATTGCAACAAAGAAACCACCCAATAGGGTGTAAACAAAAAAATCAACCTACAACCCACGAAAGGAGCAACCACCATGAAAAACTACTTCACAAACATAACAACCCTCGAAGAACTCAAAAAAGAAAACAAGCGCCTTTGCAAGCTCCTCCATCCCGACAACGGTGGCAGCACCTCCGATATGCAGGAGCTCAACCGCCAATATGATGAAACTTATATGCGAGTAAAAAACAACCACCAAACGGCAACGGGCGAAACCTACACCAAGCAAACCACAGAGCACGCCACCGCCTACCGTGAAATAATTGAAAAAATAATCAACCTCAATTGTGATATAGAAATAATCGGTTCATGGATATGGTGCTTCAATGCTTACAGCTGCAAGGATGTATTAAAAAGCCTCGGTTTCAAGTACGCATCCCGTAAGCGTGCGTGGATATGGCACACCGAAGAGGACACAAGCAGCAACAAACACAGAATGACACTTGAAGAAATCCGCAAGTTGCACGGCAGCGAATCAATAAAGACCCACGAAGAACTCAAAATGTTATATGCTTAAAAGTCGAAACACCGCCACGGCGGCGGTGTCACCGAAGGGTTAGCCGCCTACGGTCTGATGATGACAGGCAAAAAAAGAAAATGGAGGACAAAAAAATGAAAAAATTAAACGCAACAGAGGTTCACGCAGTAGAAACAATAAGAAGATATATAAGTGAGGGCACAGGCTACGAATGCAAATACTCATCTTATAACTACAACGGCAACACCGTTTTTTACAGCTACGCAGAGGATGCATTAGTTTTTGTATACCGTGGCAATAATTTAGACTATGATGCCGAAACGGAAATACAAGAAAACGGAATAAAGTATTATAATAAGCACCTTGCACACACCACGCACTTCAAAATGTATGTTGAGCAAAAAGGCATATTGCTTATTAATAATAAGCCTCACCGCTACATTGTGGCAGTAGCAGACTAAAGCCGTCACGGCGGCACAAAAAAGGACTTTAAGCCGTGAGCGTTCCACCCCTTGGTGGGTGGAGGTAGTCAAAAAAACGGAGGTGTTAAAAATGACCAACGATATCAAAAAACAGCTTATAAAGCTTGATATTGCAAACATACGTGAGCAACTAAGCATTATAAACGATATCAAAACAGTTGTTAAATCATTTGATAAAAAAGTGTATAACAAGCGTTTTGATGAGGCAGTATCAAAAAAAGGCTATAGGACGTATGTAAGAGGTGGAAAAGAGTTTAATAATCTTTATATCTACAGCTATGCAAAAAACAACAACATCCAAACAAACACAAAAAATTACAGTGGCGGCTTGGTATTTGCACGCCGCTCGGAATTTACTCTGTTATATATTGCAAAAAGTGAGTGTTTCGGTGACGGCAAACGGATAAAAGCGGATGTAATTTGCAACGCTCTCGACAAAACAGCCGAAAGGCTCACGCAAGAGGCAGACGAAAAAGAAAAAAAGCTATGTTTGATTGATTTTTATCTCACAAAACTACAGCAGATAAAAAACGACTACAACGCTTATGCACAAAATTTGCACTGTTTCGAAGGCTACTTTAAAGAGTTTGAGCAGTTACGCTGATTAAATGTGGATTTATTGATTTTTCTATTGATTTTACAACAAATAAGTTGTATAATAATAAAGGGAGGTGAACACTTGAAAGTACATCATTATTATTCAAACTCCGGAAAAAACCTGATTTTAGATTATATATACTCATTAACCACATCAGAACTTTTGCTATCGCAAAAGCCGCCTATGAATAGGCGGGCGGATTTATCTTTCCGCTTCATTGATGAACAAGTTGATGCCTTTTCGGTTTTGGAATGTTTAGAAAAAAACGAAATGGATAAAATAAAATTTAAGCGTTGGGAAAAGAAAATTTATGAGGTATACTTTTACAAGCATAACCGAATATTTTACATCATAGCCGATGGTGATAATATGTATTTATTGCACGCTTGCAAGAAACAGAAAAACCAAACCGAAAAAACTGATAAGAAGATTGTAATAAAAAGAGCTAAGGAAATAGGCAAAGCAGTAGGTAAAGATTTTATATAATTGGAGGTGTTTATATGCCATTTGTTGAGGTTGATATAAAAAAAGAAATAGAAAAGCATTGTGCCCAGTCCCCGACTTTTAAAAAAGCATGGGAAGATAGCCGAGAGGAATACAAGCTAATCGGCGAAATGATAAGTTTAAGGAAACAGGAGCATTTAACTCAAAATAAACTGGCAGAATTAACAGGTAACAAACAGCAGGTTATTTCAAGAATTGAAAACAAAGAAAACAGCCCATCACTGAAATTGTTTACAAATATATTAAATGTAATGGGCTATGAGTTGAAAATAGTAAAAAAAGCATAATCACCACTATCAAAGCCGCTCCCACCCGGAGCGGCTTATTTTTCGCCCCTCAAATCCTCCTATTCTCCCTCACTTCTTTCCACGTCAACTCATTCAAGTCTTTCCATCCAACCCCAATTTCATTAACTTCCGCCCAAGTTCTGGTAGCACAACCCACATAAATTCCAATATGAGCAGGCACATAAGAGCGCAAAAGCTCCGTCATTTTATCCACATCGGCAGCCTCAACCACATCACTGTCTGCAATCACATAAAGCATATATGCCCCTCTGAGCCATTTTAAGCTAAACGCACTCAAAAACCTTTTAACAATGCTCCTAACCCCGTCAAGCGTTGGTTTCTCCCTCGTTGTCAACTTCGTCCGCACATCCGCCCGCCTCTCATCCACATCCGCAGCCGGTGAGGTAATTCCCAAATCCCTCTCCATGTTTTCTAGTTCCCAGTCGGCATAATTCAAAAATCTGTTAACGCTCAAATCATTAATATCATCCTCGGCAACGCTCAGCGCTTTTTCGGCGCTTTTAAGTATGTCCCCCGTCACCATATCTTTATTATACATCTTATGCATCTTATCAATCAAGCTCACGCACTCACCCCCTAAATCACAGGCAAATTATCATCGTTTTCCGTAACCAAGCTTGTGTATATCTCCTGATAGCTACCATCCTGAAAATAAGGCATCGTATAAGTCACATCATAACGCTGATTTTTATATACAATATACATATCATTTTGCACCTTTATAGCGTTAATTCTCGTCACAAACTTAACCTGTGCAACCACCTTAAGACTTTTACCCTTATCAACCGATGTATGCTTAGTCCACTCTCCCTGCACAGGCAAAACCTTGCACCACACCCGCTTCACAAGCTCATATTTATAAACGGTATTCCCCCAGTCGTCCGTGTATTCCACACGTCCGTAAAAATCGCATTTGCAGCGCAGCTGCCCCGCCATATTAAGCACTCACAGCCACCTCCGTCACCTCAATCACAAACACGCCGCCAAGCTCTATATCTTTTTGCATATTGTTTATACTAAGTGCTGTATAGTCCTTAACACCATCGGCATCCAAAACGCATTTGGCAATCCTGTTGTATCTTATTATGCCCTCACTCTGTGCCTCTTCGGCATATTCGGCAACCGTCTTTATGACACTATCACGCACTGTATTTACGTTGTAACCGTCATAAAGATACACAAACACGCTCACGCTCAAATCAAATGTTTCCGGTGCTTTCACGCTCACACTTGCACCGATGGGGGCAATGCCCTCACCCTCTCCATTTCCGTTCGGATCAATATATTCCTGCACTCTCTCAATCAGCTCCGGGCCTGCCGCCTTTCCGTCCGTGCCGGTTATATATATGCTCACCGTTCCGGGACCATCTTCAACGGGCACGCAAACCGCCGAACCAACGCCCGAAATTTCAAGTGCTTTCTCAACGTAAAAAGCGGCATTGCCTGCATTGGCACTTCTACGCACCACGGCATAGTAACGCTCCAAAAGCTCCGTATCGCTTTCTTCATCGCTGCCACCCGTCACGGCATCCTCATTTGTCACCGCCGAAATTCCGTAAAAGCCGGTAACAAGTGCATTTATCTCACCGCTTTCACAGTTTCCGCCGCTGCAAAACTCCGTGCATATAACAGGCAAAGTTACGCTGCCACCGTTTTTTGCCTCACCGCTCTCAGTTGTTATGTAGCTGTAATTTCCGTTTGTCACATAAAGCCCGCTTGGTATTGTTATATCATCATACGCATAAAAGGTGACGTATCCGCCCGCCTGTGCGGCTCTCTTTCTCACCACATTGCACCAATTGCCCACATATTCGTCAAGCTCATCACCGCTAAGCCTGTCCGCATATAACCCGTTTGCAATGCTGTCAAGCTCCGCCGTCAAATCACTTATTCCGCAGCCGACAGCCTTCATTATCTCCCAAAGCCAACGCCCTTTCTCTTTGGCATATTTATCGTCAATCTGTTCCAGCAGTTCTTCACAAACCACATCTGCCTCTTTATAATATCCCATTCGGATCACCTCACTTCGTAATCAACACATTTTCGCCATCCCAATTGCTGTTTAAATTCAAACAATCACAAAGCCTGTATATATAAGCATAAGCAACATCATTATAAATCACATAGTTGCAAAGCAACTCCTTTACTGCATTTCCGTCTGTATATGATATTGTCTTGCTATCACTATCCCACGTAACCGGAGAAAATCCACATAAGGTCAAAAAGTCACGCACACCCACAAGGTTGTAACCGCCAACGTTCGCCGCTTTAATTTTGAGTGGGCTGTCATCATAAACCACTTTGACCTCACTCCACACATAATCACTCTCTGTTTTATCCGTCAATGTGATGGTTTGAGTGTCACCATCCCAAGCGGCATTTAAAAACAGCTCATTTGCAAGCATATACACAAAGCTGTAGCTTGTGCCGTCCTTAATTTCAAATTCAGATTTTAATTTAACAAAACCTGCAACGCTGTCACCGAAATAAATGCTTTTATCTTTTGCACTCCACATACAATCTCTGCCCAGCAATTTCAAAAACGCACGCACGCCCACAAGCCAACGTCCGTCACTGTTAAGCCCCGATATGCCCATCACAGCACCCTTATAGGTGATTGTTATATCCCTTTCCACAATGCCATCTTCCTCACTCTTCACTACAAAAGGAAAAACATATTCGGCAATGTCAAGTTCAGCCACAATATCTTTCTTTTTGTCATAGTGCCATTTAAAGCTGTTTATAGTATAGCCTATGTTCAGTATTTCATCGCAATCATCCGTTATCACAAGCCTCATAGGCACTTTACGCTTGCACCATTTTTCCCAAAAATCCACAAACGCCCTGCCATCCTCGGGGGCAGAACCGTTTATAAACCTGTATTTCTTGTTGCAAGGCAAAAGCACTTGTATATTCAAAGTCTTTCGCCCCTCGTTGCCTATCAATGTAAGCTCCTTATCATTTGTTTCAAAGGCTTCGTGCTTAAATGTATGCACAATATCCGGTAAATCCTTGGGCGGCAGAGGAAATGTAAGTATTTCCTCGCCGTTGTTTGCGCTAGTATATATCTCCACCATCATTTTCACCCCCAAACACAATATTTAAGCCATTCTCGGTGTTTTCTCTTGCCAGTTTTTCCAAAAGGCTCTCTGGTATCTTCCCCAAATCAGCCAATTTATGATGTTTCCGGCAAAGCGTAATCAAAAAATTGTTATCAAGTGCATATTTAAGCTCAATATCCTCACCCAGTTTTTTAATATGGTGTGCTTCCAAGTTTTCATAGTTCATCTTTTTTTCACCCAAATCAATGAGTTCGGGATATTTGTCACACATATAACAAGCTACGCAGCACCACCCGTCACGCTCCTTTATTTCCAAAGCTTTTAAGGTCCATTCCTTCGAGCTTCGAAATTTAACCGCCCTCTCCGATTTATCATATACCCTGTAAACCTTCCTTTTCGGTTTAGGCTTTTTAGGGCAAATCATATTGTGAGGGTGTACCCTCCCGCAATACGCACAACTCTTATACACACCCTCACCCCATTTTCAATTTAAAGTGTCCTTTTCGGTGTCTAAAGTGTCTTTATTAGTGTCCTTTTCGTGTCTAAAGTGTCTAAATCCGCTTTTTTTACACCGCAAAAGTAACACTCACAACGCCCTCTTTCAAATCTCCGTCACAATCAATCACAATTCCCCCGCTTGCCACGCTTCCGTTGCTGCTCTGCCGTCCGTTTGCGTTTGCTTTTCTCACACTCTCGCTCACAACCACCTTAAACCCGATTTTCACCTTGTTACCCTCTCTTGTAGTCGTGTAGTCTGTCACACTGTCTATATAGTCACTCTCTTCAAGCTGTTCGGTAACTTCTCTTTTCAGCTCGCTGAGGGCATAATTGAGGTTTCGCTTCTGCCCGAGATAGTCGTATATGCTCACGCCGAAGTTCTCACTCTCATCCCTCACATAAACCTCATAAACGCCCTTTTCCGTTTTTACCACCTTGCTTATGTATTGCACCAAGTTTTCAAACACCGTGCACTCTTCAAGCTCCCCGCCTTTTTTACTGTTAAAAAGGTGTTGCCCACTCACCTCATCAAAGGCAAAATCAATCCCTATATCATCACTCTCTGTTTTTATTTTTACCCTGTTCAAATTCGGGAATAAGCTCATTTAACCACCTCCCATTAATCCGCAAAACTCATTATCCCCTCAATAAATTCGTTGCAATCGTTCTGAAATTTTCCCTCAAATGCCGTACCTGCATTCTCATAAACAAAAAAGCCCTGCACAAACCTTGCGCCTGCAATTTCGGCGTGCCAACCGCCCGGCTCGTGTCCCTTTTCAATCAAATGCGCGTGAAAGCCCTTGCCATTTGCACTGCCGTCTTTTTTGCCGTAAACCTTAACACTGTCTTTTGTTATGCCGTATTCCTTGAAATAGTTATAGGGCTTCTGCATTGTCACGGCATTCATCAAATTGCCCGTTTTCCTCTGCAAAGTGTGTCCGTTTCTTGTTGCAACCCGCATTTGATTTTCAACCTTTTCTTTGAGCTGCTTACCCTCTTTTCTCAAAAAATATGTGGTTTTCCTCTTGTAATCCTTAACACACTTATTCACAAGCTCATCAAATTCTTTTATATCAACAGTAAAACCATCTGTAGCCATAATCACACAACCTTTATAGACTTTTTCTCACTGTCCCACGTCACCGTAAACCCAAGGTATTCATAAAGTTCCCTAAGCGGGCAAAAACTCACACTGTCCACTGAAATATAGGTTCTTATGTCAAGCAGCGTTTCCTTGCCGTCTTTAACTGCAATTACCCTTTTCTTTGTGCCGTGCCACTTAGCAGTATATCCCACCGCTTCAAGTGCGGCACTTGCCTTTATCCAGTTTTCGTTATTTTCGGTGAACCCCGTAAACTTGCAATTTTTGCCGCTGACATTCGCCTCCACAAACTTAAATTCCTTTTCTTCAACCGCCGTTGTCGCAGCAGTCGCCGTCAGCCTTTTCTTAAAGTCCGTCCATTCACTCGAAACTCTCACCCAAGGCTCGGGGCAATTCTTCCCACAAACGTCATAATGTCTTAAGATATTCGCAATCGGCACAGAGTATTTATCCATAAGCCATTTTGTAAGCTCCACGGCATTTTTCTTCGTCTGCTCCGTGATAACATAAACTCCGTTCACCTTATCACTGCACATTTCAATGCCTATACTGTTGCTGTTCCTGCAACCGCATTTAAGCCTCATCCCCGGCGTTTCGCAGTGCCAAGCCGTGTGATTGTCGGGCACTGCCTGTGTTGCGCTGTCCTCATCCACAAAATAATGAGCACTCACACCCACGGCATTATTATGAAAATAACTGCCGTTTCCCTCATCCGTGTCACCGTTATTTGCCGTATAATGAAGCACTATGTATTTAATATTGCTTGTATTTCTCGTGCTGCTACTGTAATTTTTGCTGTTTGCAATATTTGTTTTCAAAGTCAAATTCAATTTACTCATCCTTTTCATGCTCCTTTTCCCTTAATTGCAACAAAACCTCTTTCAGCCTCGCAGGTATCGGCACAAATTCCGCCGCATTTTCCAAAAGACTTAATGCTTCATTGCATATAAAAAACATCAACACCGCTTCCCTCAGCGGCACAACATCACCTATAACTTTCCCAACCACAACACCCGTTGCAATCACGGCATACATAATTATTTTCTTGATAAGCCCCACAAAGCCCGTGCGGCTTGAAAGCTCTTTTTTAATGATTGCCTTTAATATACCCGTGATGTAGTCAAGGACGGTAAGTGCCACAATAGCTTGCAAAAGCGTGTCCCAGCCACCAAACATCTTTATAAGTATACCGCCCACAACGGCAGATATCACACTGTAAATATTAAACATCTTTTCCACGTGTATCACCCCTCACCAAGCTCCAGTGCAAATCCCATATATTTTTTACTGCCAAATAGTATATCGGTATAAACCTTACCATTTAACCAATAAGGCTTGTTACTACCTACAAATCCGTCACTCAAATAAAGATGTTCCGGTAAAATTCCCGTCGTAGGCAGTGCAAGGCGCGAAAGCACTTTCTGGGAAAACCCCGATTGCGGAAGTAACGTAAGCGCAGGCGCATAATACTCACCGTTTTTCTCAATATAAAATTTGTCCGCATATAACGACATTGTAACATCATCACATTTAACATACATTATCTTTTTGTCATTATTTATACTTGGTGCAGTAAAATCAACTGCATAACCGTAGTCTCCTTGTATTAGCTCAAGTTGCAGCAATGTAGTTTTTTCTGTAAGTTCATCCAACATTGGCTTGCTGTTATTCCAACCGCCGAAATACACATAGTTTACATTGTCCGCTGCACCACCGCCTAGGGCTGTGTCGTTGCAAAGGTAACCCGTGCAAACATACTGCGAACTCGCTGAATAACTTCCGAAGAAAAAACCTAACTTACTACTCCCTTTAGCGTAAATCTCAACTCTCCAATATCCTTTTTCATAGTTAAGTTCAACGGCCTTTGCGGTCAAAATATCCGAAAATTCACTGTTTATCCATTCCTCAATCAGTCCGCAAGCTCGCCCCAGAGTCATACTACTAACCGCACCGCATTCGTCCATCACACTGTATGTTTTCATATATTCTTTCATATCGCTCATCCTCCTCAATTATGCCACGACAACGGTTCTGCCTCGCCAACAATACCGCTCACAATACCGTTTACAGTCAGCTCCGGCGTGCCTATATAATTAGACGTAGCCCCAACAGTGATTGTGCCGTTTTCCGCCACAACAGCATATACACCCGTGTATGACCCGTTTGTGCCCTTAATCAGCTGTATTTTTCTGCTTTTATTTCTTCCGTAGAGCTCCGTCACAAACCCGTAACGAGTTTCGCAATACCCAAGCTTCACTTCATCAAGTCCGCATACACTCCAAATTTCAGATCCATCGTCACCGTAATATCGCTCACTTTTGCTGAGTTCAAAAATACCCGTTCTTTCCGTCTTAGTGCCGTAATCAAAGTATTTTCCAAACCCTATGATAGGTTTTTCACATTCTTTTGCCATCACCAGTACCCTATAGCGATTTTCTCTCTCGCCCTCTGCAACTGCTGTTATGCCCTTGCAATTTGCGGTTATAAACTCTGCTATAGCTTTCATGTTGTCCTCACTTGTGTTGCTGTCACTTAGCCCGCAAGATTTATATAAATCATATTGTGTCAAATCTCACTCACTTCCTTGTAGCCCCAAAGCCCGTATGTTGTTATTGACATATTCTCATCCTTGCCCAAAACCGTCACAGTGTTCCAACAAGCACCGATGCAAGCTGAACTTTTTCCCGTTATTCCTTTGCAATTTATCGTAACCTTCTGTGTGTCACTGCTATCACTCATACTTATGCTGTAAATATTTGCTTCAAGCAAAGCGTTTGTCACATATCCGTTCAAATGCACATAGCCCGCTTCGTCACTGCCTGTGCTCTTTTTTTCATAAATAAAACCGCATTTTGTAATATGCAAGCCGTTAGCATTATAAGCATATATCATTCCCGTCCCATGTTCCAAACCACCGTCAGCCTTAAAATACAGTTTTTCAATTATAACATTTGTTACATACGTATCATCCGTGCTTTCGTTAATCGTTATTAACTGCTTTTCCGCATTTCGTTTATGAAATATAGCATTGTGGTTCATACCCATCAGCGTAATACTCTTTTTAATCACAATGCTGTCCGTAAAAATGTAATCACCGGGGGCAAAAAGCAGAATACTTCCTGCCGAAACGGAATTTATAAAGCTGTTAAGCTTCGTCTCCATAGCCGTACCCGTCAGCACCAAGTCAGCCGCACTCACAAAGTCCTTTGCACTGTTACAATTTTCATTGGCAGTGCCGCCAAAGCCACTCACAGCAATCAAGTAATAGCCTTTTTTTAACCTTTCAAGCTCAAGTATCCTGTCCGATAAATCATCGGTCGTCTCTTGCAAATCATATATATAATCTGTATGCTTATCAATCCCCGAATATAAATCCGCAACCCTCACATTTATCTCATTCACATCAACCACATTGTTCTCACTTATGTTTCCGTATCTTTTCATAGTCACTCACTCCCTTTTAATCAATGTCATCAACTTAAGAAAATTTTGACCACCCCACGGCGTGGCAGCCCTCACAACAGTGGTCAATCCACCACGCAACGATAGCACTCACACACCCATCAAACCCTAACACGGGTGGGTGCAGGGCAACCCGCCTCACAACGGTGGTTAATCCACCATACAACAACAGCAGCAAGTACACCCTCATCACCCACCGACACGGGTGGGTGCAGGGGCAACCCGCCACAAACTTAGATAAGCCACAACCATATAACGCCCCTGCCCGTTAGGGGTTCGGGGCGAATCTAGTTTCAAAATTACAAAGTAATTTTGAAATCCCGGAGGGATTCGCAGTTTTGCTTTGCAAAATGCGAACCACCCGAGGTTTTTGGTTCTTTTTTCCCAAAAAAGAACAATTAATATCTTCCGTAGCAGTAAACGCCCTTGTTATTGCACACACTCACCGTTTTACCCGTGGTCGGAGATTGTATATTTTTGTTATTGCCTATGTAGATAGCAACGTGGTATATCTTTCCGCTGCTGTCCCTCCAAAAGCACAAATCTCCCTTTTGCGGTGATTTAACGTGCTTGGTCGCATTGTATAAGCCCTGTGCCGTCAGCCTGCCCACGTTCCACACGCCGCTCTCATTGAGCACGTAGCAAACAAAGCCGCTGCAATCAAAACCACTCGGGGAATAGCCGCCCCATTTATAAGGCACACCGAGGTATTTTTTAGCTACCGCATAAAGCTTGTCAAATTTTGCATTATCCTCTGTGTCGCTTGCAAGCGTGTCATATTGCCCGTTAAGCTCCACATTTTCTCTCTGCACATAGCTTTCCTCAAATTCTTCCGCTTCATTTTCCTTAAGGTATTTAAGCTTCACTTCAAGGTTGTAAATCCCACCCGAATATTTGTGCACAGCCTCGGTAATCCTGAATAAGCCGAAAAGGCCCGTGTAGTCATCCTTTAAGCTCATCACCCTGTTTACCCTTGCATTTATAGCACCCTGCATAGTGGTTGATATCTCTCTTTTAACATCATTCTTTTCTTCAAGCTCATTTTTGGCAAGCACCTTTATTTCGGTTTGTTTGTCCGCACTCACCTCAAGCTTCTTTCCCAAGGTACCGTATTTTTTAATGCTTTCGGTGTCCGATATTGTGTATTCAATGGCGGGCAAACTGTTCTCCGTGCTTCCGTTCACAATCGCCGTCACACTGTTCACCGTTTCTTCTATGCTGTGGCTGTATTTAGCCCTTGTGTGTATGTCCGTCACGTCATATTCGGCAACATTTTCGGCGGGCTTGTACCTGTAACTTTCAACATCATCCGTCAGCTTGTAAACGTAAAATTTATCAGCCCTCATCTCGTAGCTGTATTCATTCCCATCGCTTTCCTGCTGTTTTGTCAGCAAATCTTCCAAAATGCTTTCAGCTGTTTCGATGTAAACACCGCTTATCATATAAGGCAAATCACAAATTTCACCCACTTCAATGCCCATCTTTTCACAAACCATCGTGATTGCCTTTTGCACACTCACGTTCGTAAACTGTATTATGATTTCGTTTTTTTCCAAATACCAACAAAAATCCTTTGCTGTAATCGTCCTTTTCGGGTAATCCCTTTCAGCCTTTATAACAACAAAGCAAAACACGGTATTCTCCCCCGTAAGCGTGCTCTTGTGTATAAGCTCCATTTTGTCACCCGCCTTAACGGCATAATGCGGTATATATCTATCCTCGGTATCCGGCAAGCTGAAGCTTAGCTGCATTGTGTGCCTGTCCTTGTTTTCACTCCAACCCAAATCCCCGGAAACCTTGCTTATATCAATCGCATCTCCGTCACCGTGCCACCATAGCTCAATCTTATCAACCAATCAATCACCCCACTTATAAACATATCAACACTGCAATATTGTAAAGAGTTATTCGTTTGGAGCTTGAGCTTTGGAGCTTGAACCGTCACTCAGCACTCCACTGCCCACTCTCTTTTCACCTCCAAGCTCCACACCCTTTTTATCAAAGCTCCAAGCAATATTTGTGTTAGGTGTGTAAACCATTTTTGTCTTAGGGTCAATAAACACGCTGTCAAGTCCAAACTTAAACATATTAAAGCCCGTAGGTTCATACCCGAGTCGCTTTCTTGCCTCATCAACCTGTATAATATTGCTGTCAACGCCTATTTTAAAGGCTTCATAAGTTTCTTTCAAGTCACCGCTTTCAATCTCCGATGTGTCGGCTCTCCAAAAATATCTACCCTTTTCACTCTCAGTCAAGAATGTGTGGTTAAGGCTTGCGGCAATCTCACAAAGTAAGGGAGATATGCTTGTTTTAAACCAGTTCTTGTATTCTTCCTTCTTTGCCGTGCCGTTCAGTATTCCAAGCGGAATACCAAGTATTTCACCTATGTCACTGCTTAAATCGTTGTAAAACTCTTTCAGCTGAAGCTCCGTGGAGCTTTCATCCACATCCTCAAATTCAAGTCCGCTGTTGAGTATGAGCATACTTGCATTGTCATTGTAAAGCTTAACATAATCTTCCTTAAGCTTTTTAATCTGTGGTTCGCTGAGAGGTTTGGAGCTTTTCAAAAATCCCCTCTTAGCTCCACCGCTTTTTATGTTTGTGTTAATCATCTTTATCATATTTTCAATAAGACTTAACACTAGTCTGCTCTCATCGGTTATCCCAAAGCCCGTCACGCCGTCCTCACTGTTTCTTGCAATTGTTATAAAGTCGCTCGGCATAAACACGCTGCCGTTCACATTGTATATTGCTTTCCTGAATATCTCATCCTCATTCTGCTGCACTCCAACGCTGCCGCACCTCACATAATGCAGGCTCTCAACCCTGTTTCCTCTCCTGTTCAAAAATATGTAGCCGTTGCCGTCCAGTATATAATCCCTCACAAATGCCTTTTTGGTATTATATCCGTTCATCAAATCGCCCGTGTCA
Source organism: uncultured Lachnospiraceae bacterium (assembly GCA_964624605.1). GTDB lineage: Bacteria > Bacillota > Clostridia > Lachnospirales > CAG-274 > CAZUXS01. The sequence continues at coordinate 16,960 of CAZUXS010000017.1, forward strand.
CCGTTAAAAAGTGCCACCCTGTAATCATCTTCCTCGCACAGCTTGCCATCACTGTCAAAGCTGTATAGCTTAAAAGGCACACTCGCACAAACACCGCTTAAAATATTCACAGCCCCGGCAAGGCACGGAATACTCATTGCCACGTCACGGCTTATCTTTCCTCCCTCACGGAAAAGGGCTCTTGCAAGCACCGTATCCGTTGCAGGTGTCACGCTCACCTCACTCTCGGCTCTTTTCTCTTCATCCCTCTTAAAAAAATCCAAAAAGCTCATATTTATCACCTCATTATGCAATCACGGTCGCAAGCTTGCTTGCCACCTTGTTTCCAATCGCATTTATGTATCTCTCATCATCACCGTAGTAGTTTTCAATATTGACCTGCACGGTTATATTATTGCCGCTGCCGCTCATCATCTTTCGTGATTTGTCAGCCGGATATATCCTTGTACCCTGTGGCAAGTCCACAATTTCACCGCCGTTTTCATTTATGTGTGTCAAACCACCTTTCCAGTAGTTCGTACCCACGGCATTAAAGGGTGTAAGTGTTCCTCCCTGTGTAGGACCCACAAATGTGCCTGTTGAGCTATATGTATTCGTAGCCTCATTCACAGCCTCTTTAAAATATTTCACACTACCCAACACATTTCCGTTCAAGAAGCTGTTCACACTCCTAATCAGTGTCGGTAAAGCATCAATTGTGACTTTAATAACATTATTGATTTCCTTAAACTTGGTCAAAACTTTATTTATGTTTTTATCCTTATTGCCAAACTCAATCATTTTCTCACTGACTTTTTCCAGTGATTCAGTTGCTTTTTCCTTAAAATCGCTCCAAAATTCAGTTGCATTTTTCAATACCTCATTCGTTAATTCCATTCCCATGCGTATTTCTTCAAGCTTGTCATTTATTTGTGAAGTCGCCAATATAGAACCGATTTTTTCCGCAGTATCGTAACCTAAATTTTCTATATCCACCCTATCTGCAAGTATATCTCCCAAAAAGCCGAACGTCTCTTTTAAAGTCGATTTCAGTTCACCGCATGAAACTTTTAACTTTTGCAACTCACTGTCCGCTCCGGTTGTATTTTCTATAAAGTCATCAAAATTTGTTTTTGCCGTAGTTCCCACATCGGCTATGCTTTCCTTAAACTTATCACTGTTTCGGTAACACTCCTCCAAAGCAACCGCTGTTGCAACCACGGCGGCCGCCGCTCCTGCAGTTCCAATTGTAACCGCTGTACCTGCTGCCGCTCCTGCTCCTGCTACTCCTGCTCCTGCTGCTCCTGCTGCTCCTGCCGTTGCCGCTGTACCGGTTGCCGCTCCTGCCAAGGTTGCACCTGCCCCGGCTGTGCTTGCCACCGTGCCGGCTGCTTCAACAGCCGTACTCATCAATTTCCACTTATCCCAAGCCTTTTTAACCTTCTGTGCCGTTTCAGCCATTTCCATTGCTCCGGCACCCACACGCACCGCAGCACTTCCACCGTAAATAACAGCCGCCACTTCAAGCAGTTCCGTTTTATGGTCATATATCCACACAAGATATTCATATATCTTTTTAACAATCGCTTCACCCTTATCAAGTGCACTCGGCAATTCGTTTTCAAGCCAACTTTGCAAGCTCGGCAATTTTTCTTCCATCCAGTCAATAGCCTTCACGGCATAGGGTGCCAAAATTTCGCCCGCATCGGTTTCAAAGTTGGATAATTTAGCCATAAACTCGGCTTTTTTGCCGGCATAACCTTGGTTTTGGTATTCTATATATTTATCCATATAGCCGTTGGCATTGCCGTCTGTAATGGCACTGTTTATCTTATCCCAAGAACCGCCTAGGCTGTTTCCGCCTTCCTCTATGTTCTTGACAGCCTCGGCAAGCTCCATAAGCTGTGAAAAGTAACTGCCGCCCAACAGTGTCATAGCGTTGTTTTTTTGTGCCGGTGTCAGCTTTGTAACGGCTTCACCCACCGTCACAAGCATATTTTTTAAGCCCTTAAATTCACCCTCTCCGTTATCCTCGTAGAATGTTTTCATCGGGTCTTCAATTCCCAAGGCTTTCAAGCCGTTCATTGCTTCTCGCCTTGTGCCGCCCGTTTTCATAAACCTCGCAATCAAATTGTTGGCAATAGTGCCGCCCTCTTCACCCTTTTTACCGCCGCTGGCAAGCACGCCGAGCATCGTCATCATATCCTCATAAGGGATATCCAGTGCCACGGCACCTGCACCGGTTTTAATCAAACCTTGTTGCAGTTGCAGCATATTTGTGTTACTCTTGCTTTGCACCATAGCCGCCTTGTCAAGGTATTCCTGTGCTTGTTCGGGCTGTAACCCGAGAGCAGTCATAGAATCGGTAATGGCATCTGAAACGGTCTTTGTATCCTCACCGCTTATTCTAACCGCTTTAAGTATGGCAGGAAGAGCCGCCATAGATTGTTCTTTAGTCCAGCCCGCTAAACTCTCATAATAAAAAGTTTCGGCACTGTCCGTATATGTAATGCCGTTTATTTCCTTTGCAACGGCTTTAAGCCTGTCCGCATATTTTTCAAGGTTTTCAACACCCATTTGCGTAACACCGCCGATGTTGTTTACCTGTTTCTCAAATTCCCCGTATTTATCAAGCGAAACCTTTGCAAATGCCACACCCGCCGTAGTAAGTGCCGTAGCAGCCGTCACCGCCGCCGTCTCCATAGTGTGCATTATGCCCGCTGCTTTTTTGGAAGCAAAACGCATTGTTTCAAGCCCCACCTTAAATTCAAGGGCTTTCTTCCTCGCTTCCGTCATCTTAGGTGTAAACCTGTCAATCAAATTAAGTACAACATTTATATTCTTAGCCAATCAATCACCCCATAAATCTAAGATAGTCATAACCCCTCACAGCACAGCACTCCTCACCCGCTAACACGTTCGGATGTAAAGCAGCCCGCCACCATGTCACGGCGAATCACCCGTGGTTTTTGGTTCTTGTTATAACCAACCCCACGGCAACGCAATCCCACGGCGGTAGCAGCCCTCACCCGCCACCCGCTAACACGGGCGGGTGTAGGGCAGCCCGCCTCACAACGGTGCTCAATCTACCACGCAAGATAGCAAGTAACCCTCATCACCCCCTGACACGGGCGTATGCAGAGCTGCCCGCCACAAGCTACGATGAGCCACTTCACTTCACGCTCTGCCCGTTAGGGGTATGGGGTGAATCGGAACGCCCCATCGTTTTTGGTTCTTTTTTCGTAAAAAAGAACAATCTTTTCCTACGGTTAATCACAACCGTAAAAAACAAACCTCAATTTTTCAGTCTGTACAAAATAATTTTTCGATGTTATAATATATCCGTTAGCAAAATCATTACCAAAATTCTATTTTTTCATTTTTCAATATTGAAGCGAAAAGGTTAATTCGCCAAGCCGTCAGGCTTGCTTTTGCATAGCAAAAGTTCTGAATTTGGGTAACTCCTTTGTTGTTCGCCTACTCGGAACAAAACCGAGTAGGCTTTTTTATAACCTCGATTTTATCCACTGTACAACCCCCGAAATATATGCTAATATAATGTTGTAGTTTTCAATAACTTGTGATTTACATCTCCATTTGTGAATTTACACCTTTTTTGTAATGTTTTTTTGTAAAATTTACCTTCTCGAAAAAACCGCCCGCAAGAGCGGTTTTTTCACACTTTTCACACTAATCATTAACTATATGACACAAAGCTCATCCCGTTGAGCTGTTCCTGTTCCACCAAATACATAGCGTTTATCAAGCTCACAACCATATCAACTTTCTTGTTACTTTTTTTCTTATTAACGTATTTATTAAGGTTCGTATCTTCCGTGCACCGTGCATTCTCAAAATTTATTTCAAGCAACCTATTCTTATCAAACGCAAACCTCTCCGTCATTATCATTTCCTTAAGCAGCTTGGTAGGCGAATGCAGCACGCTTGAATGCTGCTTAATCTCCACACATTCATACCCATTGTTTTCAAGCTTTTGCACCGTGCTTATTGCGTTGTATTTATCATACCCAATCATGCCGACAATGCACCCGTATTCCTCTTGCAGCCCCATTATATAATCCTCAACCACCGAGTAATCAATTATATAATCACCGCAAGCAATGCAGCACCCCTCGGTTATCAAATTATTGTAATCAATTTTTTCCTTTGTGCTCTTTCTTGCAACACTGTCACTCGGTATAAATCCCATCACCTTAGCATAAACCATATCGTCATAGGACGTTGCAAAGGCAACCGCCGTGTTATCTTCCGTCAACGATAAATCCAAACCCACATACACAATTTTGCCCTGCCAAAAGTCCTTATTTATCTTCCTTGCGCATTTCTGCACATAAGCTGCATCAATATACCCCTCTGTGCCAAGTCCCTTGTAAAGTATGTTGTTGTGCTTGCAAAGGTAATTCTCTCTCTTGTTTTCGTAGAGCACGGCAAGCTCCCTCTTCTTCAAAAGCTCCTTGAATATATCCTTGTTGTTTATAGTCACGGGATTGCTTTGATATATGCAAAGGTCGTTATTCTGCCACTGTTCCCTTATTTCCTCATCGGGCTCATAAAGCAAACTGAAATACTCCGTGTCCTTAGTCAAGCCGTCAAGCACTCTTTTGGCATAGTCAATCTCATCAATCATCACGTTTCCGTCATTGGGATATTGAGTGCTTATAATTATACCTAACTTGTTTTTAATTGTAATCTGGCTGGACCTCATAGCTTCCACAGGGTAGCCGTCCATAGCTCCCGCCTCATCGGCAAGGAATATCTTTGCAAGCTTACCGTCCATTCTGTCGTTGCTGTATGCAAGAGGCATATACGATATGTCGTTTAGCTTGCACACTATCTCATCCCTTTTTATGTTAAAAAAGTCCAACAAATCGGGTGAACTTTTTATTATCTTCCTTACTGCAAGTCTTAACTCACTTGACAATTTATAGTCCGGTGCAACGGAAAAAAATCGGCTGAATTTAGGCTCAATTACCATACCCACAATAAACACAATCGCACTGTTAAATGTCTTGAAGTTCTTTCTTGCAATCTCCAAAAGCACCGTAGTGTAATATCGCCTGTTGTCCGCCCTTGATTTAGTACAGTATATGGCGGTGCACATAAGCCACGCATAATCCTCAAGGCCCTCGTAAACACTGCACCCAAGGTCGGGGTGCACCATCATCTTAAGCAAATTGCACATTCCGTCAAAGGCTTTTTCACTTATGTATGCGCGCCTGTCCTTGCCATCCGCTATCTTCTTCCAAGCCTTACATTGCAATTTAACGTATTTGGGCACTTTACTGTTACTCTTTTTAACCGCCCACACACAATATTTATATGCCTTGCTATCTTTAATGTCCGTAATACCTCGCCTCCCCCAAAACATAAAGGGAATAGTTGTCGGTATCAAACATCACTATATATATTTTTCCTAAATCGTTTTCGTCTAATCCGCTCATTCCGACAGCCGATATAAATTTACTGTAAGGTGTATCAAGTCCCGGATATCTCACTTTCAGCTTCGGTGGGTCGTATTCCACCAGTTCGGCTGTTGTCATTCCTATGTATTTTTTATTCTTGTAACCTCTCATTTTGTTTCGAAATTCATCGTAACCGCTCATTTATTCATCCTCCCTGTTAAAATCCTCAACCAATTTTTCAAGGGGATTCTTCTTCACCTGTGCAGCCGCCGTGTTCGCAAGCTTGGCACGGCTCTGAGGGCTTAAGCAAAGCTCATTGCAGCAGCGAAAAAACTCTGTCATAAGTTTGTGCTTTTCACCCTGCACACTACTGTCATATATGG
>CAZUXS010000018.1:0-21931 GCA_964624605.1 uncultured Lachnospiraceae bacterium
CATTGCAAAAATATGTTTACAAGTTATGTGATTTTATTAAAGTACATTTAAAACCTCATTGCGAAAAAGCACTTGATTATTTAACATCATATAAATAACCAAAGATATCTATTCCATTTAATTCAAGTTTACCGACTTATCCCAAGCAAGTCGGTAAACTGTTTTTATCCCCTAATATATCTTTGCCGCCAACACCGTCATATCATCCTTAATCATATCACCACAATTTCTTTTTGCCTGTTCCAAAATTTTATCCGCTATATTTTTCGGTGTTACAACCTCCGTATTTTCTATCATTTCCACTATCCAATCCTCATTACCCACAACATTCCCTGTTGAGTCCAGAACGCCGTCTGTTACCATCAGCACGATATCGTTCTTTTTCAAGAACCTCTCGTATATATCCGTGTCCACCTCACCCAGTATACCTACGGGCAGTGTTGAGGAGTGCAGGGTTTCGGCTTTGCCCTCACGTATTATGAATGTGGCAACAGCACCTATCTTCACGAACTCCGCCCTGCCTGTATACAGGTCAATGGTGCAGATATCCAGTGTGGAGAACTTCTCACCGTCTGTGCAATTATCCCTCATAAGCAGTACCGAGTTTATGACATCAAGTGACACACCCCTGTCAAAGCCTGCGGATATAAAGTCCTCATACATCTCTATGGAAGCGGCACTCTCCTCTCTTGCACGCTCACCGCTGCCCATACCGTCCGCAAGTGCCAGCAGATAACGCCCGCCGTCAAGCTGCATATAGGTATGGCAATCCCCCGATACACCGCTTTCGCACTTTACCTCATCCGTGGCATAAGCGGCTATTTTATATATCGGCTGTTCTCGGATATGCAGTTGTGTCACCTTATTTTGATTATCGTTATCGCAATCGGCTATGCAAAAACCCGATTTCATATACTCCTCCACCTGCTTCATAACCCCGTCAATCACAGCCTTATCAACCGTTTCCTCCAAAGTTATAAACACCTCACGGCAAAGCTCGTCACCACAGACACTCACTCCTCGCACACCGTTTTCGTATATCTTGGTATACAGTGCATCACTTAGGGCATCATCCCTGTTCATCCTCAAGCTTATATCATCACAGAGCCTTTGCGAAAGTTCCGCCGCATTTTTAAGTTGTGTAGTCATCAATTTTTTACTATGGCTTAGCCTCTGCTGCCAATATACATTCAGCATAGCCTCATCATACACCCTTGCGGCATAAGCACAAAGTTCGTGCAAGTGCCTGCAACCCTCGGCAAACTCGTCGGGCAGGCTTTGTGCAACATACCTTGTACCGTTTTTCACCTCGGCAAGAATCAATTCAAACACAGGTCGCACACTCCCCGTTTTCTGCCAACAAAGCTCACGCATTTGACAGCTTCCGCACACATTAGCCGCTATTTTATCAACCATCTCACCCTCATCGGGTGTCTGTATTCCCCCGTTACGCTCACTTAGCTTCACTATCCTGTCAAGTACAGCCGAAAACTCCTTCATCCTGCGTACACAAATATGCTGCATCTGCAAAGCACAGCTCCGAGCCTGTTCCACACCCGTTGTCACATTCTCCGCTACCGCAAGATATAAGCGTTGCGGCAATACACTGCTTATTGCACCGCCGATTGCTATACCCGCCGCATAGTTCCAAGCCGCTAAATCACGATATGCAAAAAACGCGCTTGAGGCACCCAATGCAAAACCGAAAGGTGACATATACCGCACCTTAGCCGCCAAAGCCGCACCAACAGCCGCCAGTATAAGCACGCTCACCAGCTCACTTCTGTACATACCCGTAAAATACATAAACATCCCCGTTAATGCGGCAGAGGCTATACCCGCCGCCGCACCACTGCGTTTTATCGTTTCGAGTACAATAACCGTAGCCGCCACCGCCGTAAGCGGTACCGTAAATATGTACACCCCATTCATCCCCGGCAATACCCCCGCACAAAGCACAGCAAGGCTAAGCGCCTCCTCATTTGTAACCGTCTTTTGCTCCCTGCTCCCCGTTATCAGTTCCACACCTGCATATAGCACATAACACAAAAACCCCGTTAATACCGCCTCCACACCGGCTATTGTGAAGTAATACGGCGAGAACCACTGTGCTGCGGCATATATCGCACCGCCTATAAACAGACTAACCGCCCCCAGAACAGCACGTTTCACTCTTGACACCACACCGCTACGCACCGCCACAACGTGCATAACACTCATAACCGCCACCGCCGCAAAGTACCGAAACGTATAAATCCGAGTCGCTATCGTACCCAATCCAAGGATCGACAGTAACATAGCAACAGGAAACCGCTTTGTCCCGATAAACACCGCCAAATACGCCGTTACAAACGGGTTAAGCGTCCGAAAAAAGACCAAGCGTGCGGCAAAGAAACACATACAGGTAACCACCCCACGATACACCCCCGACTTAAAAATTACACTACTCATTTTTTGCTTGATTTTGTTAAGCATAATACACCCCTCCGGTAACATAGAATAAATACAGTATACCCACACAAACGGTATTATGCTGTCAAACCCTGCCACAACCAACCCAAAAAAATTATTATAATTTCCGACAGAAAGACCGTGGGGCGTTGCCCCACCACCCCACCAGCCTTTAAAAAGGCTGGACCTAAACTTTACTTCCGAAAAGCTAACGCTTTTCGGGGGACTAACCATCTTACTTGGTTCAATCCTCGGCAAAGCCGACATAAAAGTTTTCGCCCCTCCTTTTTCAAAAGGAGGGCAGGGTGTGGGACAGCGTCCCACTATTGCTCAAAGAGCATTTTTTAGGAGCTTGAACCCTTTTTTGCGATAGAAAAAAGGGTTCAAAAAGTAAAAACAATTGAACTGCCGATTTTTATGCACCACACAAAGCAAATGACCAACCAACCTTAAACTTACTGTTTACACAAAATTCAAACTCTCCCCATCACACGAAATTCAACCGTAGCATACAAAATTATGATTAATTTCTTTCAAAATACAAAAAATACTTGAATTATTATAATTTTATGTTAAACTAATATATGTAACGATGACAGGAGATTGGAGGGAATGACTATGCTTAGCTATTTAATTAACAACATCACGATTACCGATGTGTTATATGCCGCTGTGCTCGCCTTTATTTTAACTTGGCTTATCAGGAGTATGATTCGTATAAGAACAATACTCACAACCTTAGCCGAAGCAAACCCTTTCACCAATCCTAACGACGTAAAAGTAATACTGGAAAGATGCTATTCTCTTTTCCCGATGGAAAAAATACAGTTCCACGGCAGGGAATACAAACGAGGTATGAGGATTAAGATTGTGACTATACAAAATAAAATAGTTACAGGTGAATTTATAGGCGGCAACAGTAAAAATATGGTTTGTATAATGACAAGTAAAAACATAATTGCTCACGATATTGCAAACATAACGGAAATAAGCACCGTTGAAGAGTAACACGGTGCAAAGAACAATAGGTATGTAACGACAAACGGGGAATGTGGTTATATATCCGAGCGGTAAGCAAATAATCAAATCTTTAAAGCGGAATATATCCAAGTGATATGCTCCGCTTTTTTTGTGTGGGTTTATAGGTTTATAGGCAACCGAAACGATTCAAAACTGCAAAAAAGCCGGTTTCCGGTCATCCTAGTGGTTAAGTAGTTTACTCCAACCACACCGTAAAACGGGTGGGTGCAGGGCAACCCGCCACCGTACCCCGATAATCCAACGTACCCTACGCCCTGCCCGTTAGGGGTATGGGGCGAATCGGAACGCCCCATCGTTTTTGGTTCTTTTTTCGTAAAAAAGAACAATCTTTTCCCCTTTTTTTATGCAAAAAAAGACGAACAACACTTCATCATGTCATTCGTCTTAAAAACTTTAATCGTATATTCTGCTGACCTGTGCACCAAGCGCTCTCAGCTTATCCTCTATCTTTTCATAGCCTCTGTCTATGAACTGTGTATTGCCTATCTGTGTTTCACCCTCGGATGCGAGTGCCGCAATCACCATTGCCGCACCTGCACGTAAATCGGTTGCAAGCACATCTGCACCGTGAAGCACATCCCTGCCCACTATCTTAGCGGAACGCCCCTCAACATATATATCACAGCCGAACTTCACAAGCTCCTTTATGTACTGGAAACGATTATCCCATACATTCTCGGTGAGTATACTTGTACCCCTTGCCTTGCAAAGTGCCGCCGCCATCTGCGGCTGTAAATCGGTCGGGAAACCGGGGTAAGCCATTGTCTTCACGTTTGTAGCCATCAGTTTGCCGTTTGATATAACCCTGATGTTGTCATCACCGTCAAATACTATACAGCCCATCTCCCTAAGCTTTGCGGAAAGTGACTCCATGTGCTTCGGTATGATATTATTGACTGTTACATCACCGCCTGTTGCAGCAACTGCAAGCATATATGTACCTGCCTCTATCTGGTCGGGTATTATGGTATATTCACCGCCGTGGATTTCTTCCACACCCGTAATCCTGATGGTATCCGTACCTGCGCCCTTTATCTTTGCACCAAGCATATTAAGGAAGTTCGCCGTATCAACTATATGCGGCTCTCTTGCGGCATTCTCAATTATTGTTGTGCCCTCCGCTCTTGTTGCGGCAAGCATAATATTGATGGTTGCACCAACGGATGCGGTATCCAAGTATATCTTAGCACCTACAAGTCTGTCAGCCTTTATTGAAACACGAGTTTCCGTTTCCACCACCTCGGCACCCAAAGCTCTGAAGCCTGCAAGATGCAGGTTAATAGGTCTTGAACCGAAGTTACAGCCACCCGGAAGGGCAACCTCTGCTCTCTTAAAACGTGCAAGCAAAGCACCCATCAAATAATAGGATGCTCGCATTTTTGCAACAGCACCGAAGGTTGCATTATAGCTGTTTATATTGGTGGAATCCACCTTAAGTGTTGTTTCGTTTACAAGCTCACACACAGCACCCAAATTTGTGAGTGCTTCCATAAAGTTTTCTACATCGCTGATTTCGGGCAAATTATCAATTACGCAAACACCGTTTGCAAGTATCGCCGCAGGTATTATAGCTACAGCCGCATTTTTTGCACCACTTATAGTCACATTACCATTGAGCAGATTACCGCCCTTTATAACCAGTTTTTCCATAAAAATTTACACCTCTCATGCCTATTAAAACGTATATCGGTCTCGGGTCGGTTGCAACTGTCATTAAAATCAAGCTCACCGATAACATTTTTTGCATTACTGTATTCATTATACCATTATAGCACCATATTAAAAAATATTAAAGTCTTTTTTTGTCTTTTTTTAATATTTTTTGATATTTGTAAAAAATACTCAATTAAGCTGTCGGAAAAACGTAATAATTTAAACATTGACACAAAAAAATCACTTACCCAAGCAAAATTCACTGAATATTTTATCTATGATATCCTCTTCAAGCGACTCACCCGTTATCTCGCCCAAAGCGGAATACGCCTCTGTCAAATCCATTGATATAAAGTCCTCCGGCAATCTTCCACGCACCGTTGCAAGCACATTGTTAAGATAGCCCTTTGCATTTACAAGGCTTGCCTTATTGCGCTCACTGCTGACTAACACATCACTTTGCGTGCTCACCCTGCCGGACATAAACATATCACTTATAAGCTCGTAAAGGTCATCTATGCCGCTCTCTGTTTTAACAGACATAACAACACTGTTCTCAAAATCTTCGCTTTTCAGCTTAAGTCCGAGGTCGGACTTATTTATAACGACTATGACCTTTTTATCCTTTGTTCTTTCGATAAGCTCCTTATCTTGTGCATTAAGCTCCTGTGAGCCGTTGAGCATGAGCAACACCAAATCGGCACTATCCGCCAACTTAAGTGAACGCTCCACGCCTATCTGTTCAATTTTATCCTCCGTGTGCCTTATACCCGCCGTATCAATTATGTTAAGCGGTATGCCACGCACATTCAAAAATTCCTCCAGCACATCTCTTGTTGTGCCCGGTATATCGGTCACAATGGCACGTTCCTCTTCCAAAAGCGCATTAAGCAACGAGGACTTGCCGACATTCGGTCTGCCCAGTATAACGGTCTTTATGCCCTCTCGGTATATCTTGCCGCTATCGGCGGATTTTATAAGCTCATCAAGCTGTGCATTGACACGCATAACACCCTCTTCTATTGTGTTATACGTCATTGTTTCGTCATCGTGCTCAGGATAGTCGATAGAGGCTTCAATATGAGCCAACATAAGGAGTATATCTTCCCTAAGTGCTCGTATCTTCTTGGAAAGCCTGCCTTCAAGCCTTTGCATGGCGGCATCCTTGCCCGCCTGTGTTTTGGCGTTTATGACATCTATAACGGCTTCCGCCTGTGTCATATCTATTCTGCCGTTTAAGAATGCTCGCTGTGTAAACTCACCCGGCTGTGCCATTCTTGCACCGTTTTTTATAACCAACTGCAAAACCGCATTAACGGCACGTATACCGCCGTGACAGCCTATCTCCACCACATCCTGTGTTGTATAGGACTTTGGTGCACGGAATATTGAAACAAGAACTTCATCTTCAACCGCATCGCCGTTGTATATATGACCGTAGGTGACGGTGTGGCTTGCTTTATCAGCTAATTTCTTTCCTTTCGGTGCACGAAAGACCTTATCGGCGATAGCAATTGCATCATCGCCGCTCATTCTTACTATGCCTATACCGCCACTGCCCTGTGCCGTGGCAACGGCAGCTATGGTATCGGCTATATTAACCTTTAACATACGTTTTCTTCTATCTCCGTCTTTTTTAAATCTCTTAAAAACTCTTAAATCTCTATCTCTCTGAGTGTCTTTGCTCCGTCCTCGGGCAGTACACTGTTTATATAACAACCCGTGCTGAACTCAAAGCCCGCCATGTGGCCTATTCTCGGTATTATCTGCACATAAAAATGGAAGTATTTATCATACTCATAGCCCTTAGGTGCTGAATAAAAGCACACGTTATAACAGACCCCCGGAGTTACGCTTACAAGTCTTTTAACTGCATTTCGCAGGGCTATACCCAAGTTTTTGAGTTGTGCATCAGTGAAATCCGAAATGGAGGATATATGTTTTTTCGGCAGTATATCCATGCCGTAGGCAAACTTACCGTCGGCAGGAAGATAAACCGTAAAGTCCTCATTTTCCTCCACTACACGGTTGCCGAACTTCAAGTCACAGAAATAGCACTCGCCGTTCTCATAGTAGTAGTTTTTAAGTACCTGCAATATATGCTCCATCTTAACGGGAATAACGCAAAGTGATGTTATCTGCCAATGTGAGTGGGATTGACTTGCACCTGCGTCCATACCCTGATTTTTGAACACCTGCACGTAGGCACTGCGTTTATCCTCGAATAATTCCGTGAACCTATGCTGTATGGCACGCATTAAATCATGCATATGTTCATCCGTAAACTGTGACATTCGCTCATCGTGGTCGGATGTATCGATAAGCACATCATGCACCCCGAAACATTCGTCATTCTCCGCAATAAAGGGGTACTTATTCTTGGTTATTCTTATCTCGTTATCGGCACTCCTATAAAGTATCTTAGGCACGTGGCTCTCGTTCTCCGGACAAAACGGACAATACTCCTTTGGTGTGATGTGTACATTTGTCTGTTTATAGCTATGTGGCCTTTTTGCTCTGTCGGTTGCGTAAAACACAAATTCACCCGTCAGATAGCATTTCTTCATCATTCTCTCTCACCTCTTTTAAGACCTTGGAGGCTCTGCCTCCAAACCTCCGCAAGCCTTTTGAAAAAGGCTTGGCGAAAACTTTTATGTCCCGAAAAGCTAACGCTTTTCGGGGGGGATCGCCAAACTCCGTTTTAAATACGGCGAAACCTGTAGGAAAAAAGTTTTAAAAATTTATCCTTATTTCCTATTCCTTTATATACCATTCGTTTATATTTCCGAAAATATACCCGTCAAGTGGTTTTTTTATGCCTTTCACCCTATCTTTGGTGAGCAGCATATCGTCTTTGAAACCTATGCCTATGACCGGTAGTTGATTTGAGCAATATTTTGATGCCTCGGACAGTGCAAGCTTATACTTATCGGTATCCGATGCATTTGCAACGTCCTCAAGCAGTTTATCCATACGTGCGTCACTGAAGTTGCTGTAGTTTTTACCGCCGTATACGGCACCCGAACCGAGGAACTCCGTCAAATCCATATCATCACGCACATTTATACTGCCTATGAACACATCAAAATCATCATCCGTTATACGCTTTTTATACTCATCAAAGTTAACCGCCGTCACCTTTGCCGTAAAGCCCGACATATTAAGGCTTTTTGCAAGCAGGTTAGCCGATTCGACACGGCTGTTATTCTCCGAGTTGACCAGTATTTCCACCTTAAGCTCATCACCCGAAAAACCGCCTGTGGAAAGCAGTGTTTTGGCATTTTGCACGCTGTAATCATAGCTTTCCATGCCCACCGATGAGGTAAGCAGTGAAACCGGAGTATACGGTGTAAGGCTCTTTGTTATGTTGCCGAGGTATATACTCTCTATTATATTGTCAATCGGCACAGCATAGGCAAAAGCCTGTCTGTAGCTGAGCTTTGAAAACGGTGTGCGTTTATTGTTCATGCCTATAAATTCAAAGGCTGTTGTGCTGTAGGGTGCGGCGGTGGTCTTATCATCACTGCCTAAGCTGCCCCACTGTGTCAGGTCTGTATTAAGCACATCCAACAGACCTGCCTGATATGCGGATAAAAAAGTATCGTCATCATCCAATATCGTCACATCTATTTCATCTATATAAGGTGTGCCAAAAAAGCAGGATGCCGATTTAAGCACCAGTTTTTGCACATACTCATAACTTTCAAAAGCATAATACCCGTTACCAATCGGTTTAAACGGTTTCCTATCCACATCGGTTATCAAAAAACCATCCGCATCCACTGTGCTGTTATCCGCATTTTGGTAATAGTTCTTTGGCACAATGGGGAAACAGAGGTTATACATACACCCGCCAACCGGTGTTTCATAGTTAATCTTCACGGTTAGGTTATCTATCTTCACATAGTCTTTCACACCGTTGATTGCATTTTTATATATCACATCGGCATCCGCCTCTTTAAGCACATCAAGTGTATATATCAAATCACTTGCCGTAACCGAGCTTCCATCCTGCCATGTAACACCGCTTTTGAGCTTTATTGTGGTGCTTAAACCATCGGCGGCTACACTGTAGCTTTCGGCAAGTACGGGTACCACATCCATCTCCTCATCCTGTGTGAAAAGCGGCACAAACACCAGTTTAAGTACCTCATCAACCGTCACATCCTTATTAAGCAAAGGGTTAAGTGTATCGGGCTTGTGCATGGCAAGCTTTAAAGTACCGCCCTTTTGCGGCGTGGAGTTTTCCTCCACAGCCTGTGTGGTCGTTTCGGTCTCAGCCTCATATCCCTCCGTGTTTTGTATGGAAACATCATCGGGATTGCAGGAAGTCAACAAAAGTGAAACCACCGCAAGCCCCGTTAATTTTATAAATCGTTTTAAATATGGTTTAATCACTTCTTTATAACCTACCTACTTTGTATTTGTTTTAAGCCTGTCTATTTAACAAACAAATCGGGGTATTGCAGCATAACATCATACACTTTCTGATATGCACGCACCCTTTGTACATAGTCCGCTGTTTCCTTAAACGGTATGTTGTTAAGGTGTATGCCGTCACCGCTGTACATAGGGTCTTTCAGCCACTTAGCCACATTCCCCGTGCCTGCGTTATACGCCGCAATAACCGTGTCCTCATCCTCATACATTGTATACAGCTTATTAAGCAGCCAACACCCGAGCATTATATTTGTGTCGGGTTCTTTGACCTCATCATAGCTGTAGTCCTCCAGACCCATTTTTTCAGCCACCCAATCGGCTGTCGGCTCCATAAGCTGCATTAAGCCGCTTGCGCCCTTGTGTGACTCCACATCCTCTCGGAAGTGGCTTTCGGTATTTATCATAGCACACACAAGTGCGGGGTCAAGGTCGTATTGTGTGCTGTATTTTTCTATTATATCATAATGCTCTATGGGGAAAAGCCTGCAAAGTGCTATATACCCGCCTATTATAACAACCACACAAAGCAGTATCAAAAGCACCAAGGCTTTAAATAATTTTTTAATCATTATACAATTTACTCCGAAAATTCATAAGTATTTACATAAATAAGTATACCCCAATTTTTGTGTAATTGCAAGCAATTAAGTATCCGTATTATATTTTTTTAATAAATTTTCCAATTGTTTTTGCACAGATGTTTTCAGCTCCGCTAATGTATCAAAGTTTGTTACTGTCACCACATCGGCAAATTTCCGCTGCTCTTCAAACGGCATTTGGTTCTTAAACCGACTTTCAGCCATTTCACGAGTGATATTATCCCGCTCCAATATACGTGAAATACGTGTTTCATAGTCCGCAGTCACTACCCACACAACGTCCACAAGGCTCTGCATACCCGCTTCCAAAAGCAAGGGTGCATCAACCAACAAAAAATCGCATTTCTTGTTTTCCGCTTCCGCTTTATCTGAAATTATCTTCTCGGTTATATGGCAATGTGTGATTGCGTTAAGACGCTCAAGCTTTGATTTATCGTTAAATACTATACCACCCAGTTTTTTCCTGTCTATCTCACCGTTTTCAAGCAATATACCCGTGCCAAACTCCGATACAATATCCGCATAGCTCGCACCGCCTTTTTGCATATTACGGTGTGCCTGTTTGTCACAGTCGCAAATGATACAGTTACGTTCACGTAAAGCAGCGGCAACTGTGCTCTTGCCACAACCGCTGTTACCTGTTAAGCCTATTGTAAGCATAGTGTTTATTACCTTTCTTTGTTTTGAAGCTTTTTTCTTGAAACCTTTTTTCTATCGTAAAATGGGAAAGCACTTTTGCCTTCGGCAAAAGCAAGCCTTCGGCTTGCCGACCACTTTGTCGGTGCGTAGTTTTCAAACTTTCAAAAAAATACTCTTTGACGAAACATGGGGCGTTGCCCCATACCCCACCGTAAAACGGGTGGGTGCAGGGGCAACCCGCCACCGTACTACGGTGAACCGCAATCCTTCACCGCCCCTGCCCGTTAGGGGTATGGGGCGAATCGGAACGCCCCATCGTTTTTGGTTCTTTTTTCGTAAAAAAGAACAATCTTTCTTCACGGGGCAGTGGGGTAACACCCCACAATCATTTAGCTTCGTACCATGTGTTGCCGGTGTGCACATCCACCTCAAGCGGCACGCTTAATTTAACCGCATTCTCCATTTCCGTTTTCAGCATATCCCTTACCGTTTCCAGCTCACTGATATGTGCTTCTATCAACAATTCATCATGCACTTGAAGTATCAATTTAGACTTCATCCCCTTTAACCTATCGTGCACCCTAACCATAGCTATCTTAATGATATCTGCTGCTGTGCCTTGCACGGGCATATTCATTGCGGCACGCTCGCCGAATGAGCGTTGAACGAAGTTATTTGATGCAAGCTCGGGGATATAACGTGTTCTGCCGAATAATGTAACGGCTTTGGTTGTTGCCTTGGCATTTGCCACACAATTATCCATGAATTGCTTTATACTCGGGTATTTCTCGAAATAACCTGCCATGTATCTATCGGCTTCTTTCACACTTACGCCTATGTCTTGGCTTAGGCTGTATGCGCCTATGCCGTATATAATACCGAAGTTGACGGCTTTGGCGTTACGTCTTTGCAGACTTGTGACCTCGTCAAACGGCACGTTAAACACCTGTGAGGCGGTGAGGGTGTGTATGTCTTGACCCTCTTTAAATGCACGAATCAGTTCTTTATCATCTGCCATGTGGGCAAGCACTCTAAGCTCTATTTGGGAGTAGTCCGCATCTACGTATACGTAGTCCTTTTCGGGCTTAAAGACCTTACGCAGTTCTCTGCCGAGTTCCAATCGAATAGGTATGTTTTGCAGGTTTGGCTCGGTGGAGCTTATTCTGCCTGTTGTTGTTATTGTTTGGTTGAATGTGGAGTGAATTCTGCCGCTCTTTGGGTCGATAACGGCTGAAAGCCCGTCTACGTAGGTGCTTTTCAGCTTGGAATATGAGCGGTATGTGAGTACCTTATCCACTATTTCGTCCTCATAACGCAGTTTTTCAAGCACATCTGCGGCTGTTGACCAACCGGTCTTTGTCTTTTTACCGCCTTTTAAGCCTAATTTCTCGAATAATATATGGCTTAACTGTTTCGGGGAGTTGATGTTAAACTCCTCACCTGCAAGCCAGTATATATCGGCTGTCAGCTCGTCTATCTTAGCTGTCAGCATTTTGCCGTACTCCACAAGCTCGGATTTATCGGCGGCTATGCCGTCAAGCTCCATATCCGCAAGCACGTAAACAAGAGGAAGCTCTATTTCATAGTATAAATCACTCTGATTATCCTCTTTCAAGCGGTTGTCCATAACGTCTTTAAGGCGGTATGTCACATCACATTTAGCACCGAAGTATGAGCAAAAAGAGGTATCGTCCAATTCATCAAGTGTTTTCTTACTCCTGCCCTTGCCTAACAAGCCCTCCTCGGAGATATGGCTTTCCGCAAGGTATTCCTCCGCAAGCTCGTTATACTCGTAACTGCTTTGGCTTGAATTAAGTATATAAGCGCCTATCATTGTATCAAAAATCACGCCGTCAAGGTGTATACCCTGTCTTTTAAGCAATACAATATCCGTTTTAGCATCGTGCACTATCTTAGGTGTGTCACTTTCAAGGTACGGCTTTGCTACGGAAAGCACATCATTTGCACTTAGCCTTATAACCACCGTGCCGCCATCCGCCGTGAGTGCCATACCCTTTACCTCGCCGTTCTCTGTTATAAGGGTGTATGCCGTTTCTTCAAACGGATTTATACCGCTTATAAAGTCATTAGCCGCTTTCACATTATCAAGCAGTTCAAAATCCTTGCGGTTTTCACTCACTTCAAGCATACTCTTTGCATCAAACTTATTAAGCAGTGTTTTAAACTCATTTGTCTTAAAAAGCTCATAAGCCGCTGTGTTGAACATATCCCGTATTACGGTATCGTCTAAGTCTTGTTCAATGGGTGCCTGTGTGTTTATAGTAACCAACCACTTGCTCATAAGCGCCTGTTCCTCATAGGTCACAAGATTCTCACAAGCCTTCTTCGGCTTAACCTCCGCAGGCTTCTCCTTTGCCGCACGTATAGTATCCTCAACCGTTTTATACGCCTGAATAAGCTTAACGGCGGTCTTTTCCCCAATAGACGGCACACCGGGCACATTATCACTCGTATCGCCCATAAGCGCCTTAACATCTATAAACTCCGTAGGTGTAACGCCGTACGCCTCTTTCACGTTTTCGGCGTAATAATCCTCCGTAACGGTTGAACCGCCCTTTGTCTTAATTATCTTTATCTTTATAACATCACTAGCCAATTGCAGCAAGTCCCTGTCACCCGATACAATAACAGGTGCCAAGCCCGCCTGCGCACTCCTAACGGCAAGCGTCCCCAAAAGATCATCCGCCTCATAACCCCCAAGCTCACAAGTGACTATATTCATAGCCGCAAGCATAGTCTTAAGCATAGGCAACTGCGGCCTAAGCTCCTCCGGCATCCCCTTTCGTGTACCCTTGTACTCACTGTATTCCAGATGACGGAAGGTCGGCTGATGCACATCAAAGCACACCACCGCCCTATCCGGCTTCTCATCATCAAGCAGCTTAAAAAATATATTCATAAAGCCATAAACCGCATTTGTATACTCCCCATTCCGGTTAGTCAAAAGCGGCATAGCATAAAACGCCCTGTTTATAAGGCTGTTACCATCAATAAGTATTATCTTTTCCATATATAAACGCTCCTGTTCTTTCCATATAAATACAGTATAGTACAAATCCGTAAATTTTACAATCTTTAATTGACAAATTATTTTAATTATCTTATAATTATGTAGGAATTTTAAACTCATAGAAAACTGTAATACTTGTCCCGCGGCGTAGCCGCCCATAAAAGTTTTCGCCCAGCTTTTTTCAAAAAGCCGGCAGGGTGTGGGACAGCGTCCCACTATTACTTGCAAGAGCATTTTTTTGGAAGCTTGAAACCTACGCACCGACAAAGTGGTCGGCAAGCCGAAGGCTTGCTTTTGCCGAAGGCAAAAGTGCTTTCCCATTTTTGCGATAGAAAAAAAGGTTTCAAATAACACACACACCGAAACGGAGAATACTTATGTACTTAAAATACGCATCCATAGCCAGTGGCAGCAGCGGAAACTGCATATACATAGGCACCGAAAACACAAACATACTAATTGATGCCGGTATGAGCGGCAAAAAAATAGAAGAGGGTCTGAAACAAATCGACTTGGAGGGCAGCGCCATAGACGCCATATTTGTCACCCACGAACACCTTGACCACGTAGACGGTGTAGGTGTGCTTTCAAGGCGCTATGATATACCGATATACGCCACCGAAGGCACTTGGGATAATATGCCGCAAAAGGTAGGCAATATAAAACCCCTTATGCAAAACGCAGTTTATGCGGGTGAGGACTGTATATTCAACGATATGCTAATCCGCCCCTTTGCCATACCCCACGATGCGGCACAACCCGTAGGCTACACCATAGAGGTAAACAGCAAAAAAATAGCCGTTGCAACCGATATGGGGCATATCTCACAAACCGCAATCGATAGCATAAAAGGCTCAAACCTCCTGCTTTTGGAGAGTAACCACGATGTTGAAATGCTCAAAAACGGCCCTTATACCTATTCACTTAAGCAAAGAATATTAAGCAATTACGGTCATTTAAGCAACGAAAACGCAGGTAAACTGCTCACTCAAATCATAGAAGATAAGGACAGTAAACTGGATTATATCTTTCTCGGTCACTTAAGCAAGGATAATAACCACCCGCAGCTTGCCTACGACACAGTAAAGTCCGTTCTTGCCCAAAGTGATATAACAGTGGATAAGGATGTTAATATGTGGGTTGCCCCACCCTACGGCGTTAAAAGAATAATGGAATTATAAGTTTTTTTAGTTTCCAACTATTGAATTTATATACATAATATGATATAATTATAAAAATACAAAGCAAGGAGGTGTTGCGCTTGGCTATACAGGAATCAGGCGAAAACTATCTCGAAACAATATTGATATTACAAAACAGAAACGGCTATGTGCGTGCCATAGATATCGCACACGAACTGGATTTTTCAAAACCCAGTGTCAGCCGTGCTATGTCCATACTCAAAAAAGAGGGACATATTGAAATTGATGTGTTAAACCAAATTAAACTGACAGAAAGCGGCAGAAAAATAGCCGAAGCTATATATGAAAGGCATAGACTGTTGACCCAATTTTTCACGTCCATAGGCGTTGACGAAAAGGTTGCGGCAGAGGATGCCTGCCGAATAGAACATATTATAAGTCAGCAAACATTTGAAAAAATCAAAGAAAAGTTTTGTAAATAATAACAAAAAAGGACTGTTCCTAGTGGGATAGTCCTCTTTTATTACGATTTTCCAACCTATCGGTTAAAATTAAATTAGTTTACTCATATATAAATTTTTCAAGAAACTCCGACGGTGAATAAACCGCCAAGCTTGACTTTGAATAATCCTTTAAATTACGTGTCACTATACAATCCACTTCACAACGCACCGCAGTTTCAACCATAACCGCATCTTCATAATCCGATATTGCCGATGATACAGCCTTTCTGCAATCCATACCCGAAGTATCCAATATATTAAACAGTGAAAAAAGCTTATTTAGTATTTCTTTTGAAAGCTCACTATTATGTGTATATCTGCGAGTTATATAATAAATATCCGTTATTGAATTGGCTGCCAAACACCCATCCACCTGCCTGTTAGCAACAGAAAGAAATATTTTTTGAGCATCATCACTAAATGGCATCCTGTTTTGTAAAACATCAATAACCACACAAGTGTCAATCAATACTTTCATATCTTACTCAACCTCTCATCTCTGGCTTCTTCAAGCGTTATGTCATTTTTTAAAACACCAAATAATGATTTTGCCATATCAACTCTGTCTTGGTATGGATTAGACAGCATTGCGACAATCTTACCGTTTTTTGTAATAAAAATATCTTCTTTCTCTGCAAGCAACAAATACTTACCCAAATTGTTTTTTAATTCTGTAGCTGTAATTGACATATAAAGCACCCCCAATCATTATTACTTTAATATAATTATACCCCATTCATACGAAAAAGTCAAACAAATCGTACGATATATCGGTTTTCCATTTCTTGTTAGCACTCAATCTAAACGAGTGCTAATTTTTCTCTTGACATTATAAAATTTTGTATTATAATAGAATATATAGAGTTGTAAATGCTGAAATTTTTTTAACTGTTATTTATATTTTTTTAATTTTCAAAAGGAGATGCTTTTAACATGGAAAAAGGTAATTTATCAATAAACAGTGAGAATATACTCCCCGTTATCAAAAAATGGCTTTACTCCGATTCCGACATTTTTCTTCGTGAATTGGTCAGCAACGGCTGTGATGCCATAAGCAAGCTCAAAAAGCTTATTTCAATGGGCGAAGCCGAGGACGACGGCAACCCTTATAAAATAATAGTACGTCTTGACAAGGAAAACAAGACTATTAAGGTAATAGATAACGGTCTTGGTATGACAGCGGACGAGATTAAGGAATATATAACACAGATAGCGTTCTCCGGTGCAACGGACTTCATCACAAAGTATGAGGAACAGATGGGCGACGGCAACGACATCATCGGTCACTTCGGCCTTGGCTTCTACTCCGCTTTTATGGTAGCCGATAAAGTACAAATCGACTCAAAGAGCTATAAAACAGATGCACCTGCGGCACGTTGGATATGCGACGGCGGCATTGAATACGAAATGGGCGAAAGTGACAAAACCGAAAGAGGTACGGAGATAACTCTGTTCATAGGCGAGGACGGCAAGGACTTCCTTGATAAGTGGAAATTAAAAGAGGTTCTCGGCAAATACTGCTACTTCATGCCAACCGAAATCTACTTCGAGGACGTTGAGGAAATAAAGAAAGCCGAAGAAGAAAAAGCAAAGAAAGCCGCAGAAGCTAAGGACGAAAAGGACGATAAAGTAGTTGAAGAGGAAAAAGCCCCCGAGCCTGTGAACGATACACAGCCGCTTTGGCTTAAGAAACCATCAGACTGCACAGACGAGGAATACAAGGCATTCTACCATAAGGTATTCATGGACTTTAATGAGCCTCTTTTCTGGATTCACCTTAACATGGACTACCCATTCAGACTTAAGGGCATACTTTACTTCCCTAAGCTTAAGCACGAGCTTGACTCAATAGAAGGCCAAGTTAAGCTGTATAACAATCAGGTATTCATCGCCGATAACCTCAAAGAAGTTATCCCCGAGTTCCTGCTTCTGTTAAAGGGTACCATCGACTGCCCCGACCTTCCGCTTAACGTCAGCAGAAGCTTCTTACAGAACGACGGTTATGTAACAAAAATAAGCAAGTACATCACCAAGAAGGTAGCCGATAAGCTCACATCCCTGTTCAAGAAAACAAGAGAGGACTACGAAAAGTTCTGGGAGGATATCAGCCAGTTCATTAAGTACGGCTGTATGCGTGAAAAGGACTTCTTTGATAAGGTGAAAGACGCATTATTATTCAAGACAACCGACGGTAAAATGGTGACACTTGAGGAATATAAGGAAGCGTGTAAAGACAAGCACGAGAATAAGGTATTCTACGTAACCGACCCACAGCAGCAGGCACAGTATATTAAGCTGTTTAAGGATAACGGTATGGAAGCTGTTATACTCGACACCCGCCTTGATGTACCTTTTGTAAGCTTTATGGAAAGCTACAGCGAGGGCGTGACATTTGCCAGAATAGACTCCGCCGTAACCGATATGCTTAAGTCAGATGACGAGGAAACCCTCGACACAGCCGCACTTGAGGCACTGTTCAAGGAGAAGCTCGGTAAGGCCGACCTTAAAATAAAAATCCAGAAACTCGTTTCAAGCGATGTATCGGCTATGATAGAGGAAAGCGAGCAATCAAGACGTATGCAGGAAATGAGCGCTATGTACGGCATGAGTAATATGCAGATGCCAAGTGACGAAACACTGGTACTTAACACAGGTAACGCCGTTGTTAAGCTCCTGCTTGATATAAAAGACGATGAGGCAAAGGCAGATGAAACAAAGCTCCTTTGTGAGCAGATTTATGACCTCGCTATGATGAGCCATAAACCACTCGGTAACGATGCAATGACCGAGTTTATAGCAAGAAGCAACAAAATAATGCAACTCCTCGCTGAAAAGCAATAAGACCGTGGGGCTTTGCCCCACCACTCCACTAGCCTTTTGAAAAAGGCTAGGCGAAAACTTTTCAATCCGAAAAGCTAACGCTTTTCGGGGACGTTCTCGATTGAGGCACGGCGAAGCCGATAGAAAAGTTTTTGCTCCGCTTTTTTCAAAAAGCGGATGGGGTATGGGGCAACGCCCCATGCTGCTCCAAAGAGTATTTTTTTGAAAGTTTGAAAACTTTTTTTACGATAGAAAAAAAGTTTTCAAGAATATTAAAACCAACACAGCACCATACAAGGGAGGTAACTATATGTCTGAAACAAAAACACTGCCTCTTCTTTTACTTGACAACACGGTACCGTTACCTAACAGTACCTACACCCTAGACATACCGCTTGAAGATGCGGAGGGTACATTGAAAGAGGCCTTTGTGTACAACAAAAACCTTATACTTACCAACACAAAGGATAACACCTTAGGCGTTTCATCGGGTAATGTCTACACCGTTGGTGTATATGCGACTATTGATAACGCCGCAAGGAACATGGATAAGTCGGTCAGACTTGTCATTACAACACATCAAAGAGTGGTATTACGCAGTATAGAGCACCATAACGAGTATAACATCTGCCGCTATACCTCAGCTGAGGAGTATTGCTCAGCCGATAGTGACGATGAAGAACGCAGTATGCGTGAGCTTTTACGTGGCGGCTATCACAAGATAAAGAACCTTGTGCCTATGCTCGGCACACATATTTCAAAGGAAGTCGAAACAACAGAGGATATAGGCGCACTTTGTGACTTACTCACCGATGCACTTGTTGCCGACGGTAGCGAAAGACGGCATATATTGGAGGAGTTCGACACCTACGAAAGAGCCTTATACACCCTCCGATTGATGGATAAGGAAGCCGAAAGAGCTAAGATAAAGAATAAAATAATGATGCGTGCCAGAGAGCTTATGGACGAGTCACAAAAGGAATACTTCCTGCGTGAGGAGCTGCGTGCCATAAATGAGGAACTGGGAGATAAAAACGGCACAGGCGAGGAGATAGCCGAGTATAAGAAAAAAGCTGCTGAGCTTGATATGCCGCAATATGCACTTGATAAGCTGGAGAAGGAATACGAAAGACTTCGACGCTCCATGCCGGGTGCGCAAGAGGGTTCAATAATACGTGATTATATAGATAACGTGCTTTCACTGCCTTGGGGCAAGATGTCACATAATAAAATCAGCCTTAAGAAAGCGGAGCAGATACTCAATAACGACCACTATGGTCTTGAAGAGGTCAAGGAAAAGATACTCGAGTTCCTTGCCGTAAGACAAAACGTGGATAACCCGTCAGCGCCTATACTTTGCCTTGTAGGCCCACCCGGTGTGGGTAAAACTTCAATCGCAAAGTCAATTGCAAATGCTACGGGTAGGGAATACGTGCGTATGAGCCTTGGCGGCTTAAGCGATGAAAACGAGATAAGAGGTCATAGAAAGACCTATCTCGGTGCTATGCCGGGCAGAATTATAAATGCCATAAAGCAGGCAGGCGTTTCCAATCCGCTTATGCTGCTTGATGAGATAGATAAGCTCGGCAAGGACTACAAGGGTGACCCTGCCGCCGCTTTCCTCGAGATACTCGACAGCGAGCAGAATGTAAACTTCCGAGATAACTATATCGAAATGCCTTATGACTTAAGCAAGGTATTTTTCGTGTGCACGGCAAACAGCCTTGACACTATACCCGCCCCACTCAGGGACAGACTTGAAATAATAGAGCTTTCAAGCTATACACAGGAAGAGAAAATGCACATTGCAAAGGACTATCTTGTGCCTAAACAGCTTAAGGCAAACGGTCTTACAAAGTCCAAACTCCGCATAAAGGACGAGGCTTTGAACGATATAATTGAGTACTACACAAGGGAAGCGGGTGTGCGTACACTTGAAAGAACAATAGGCACTATCTGCCGTAAGGCTGTGAAGATATTCCTCACCGAGGAAAAAACACAGCTTACAATAAGCTCCAAAAACCTCGCCGATTACCTCGGCAAGAAAAAGTTCCATCCCGAAACAATAAATAAAGAGGATGAAGTGGGTATCTGCCGTGGACTTGCTTGGACAAGTGTCGGCGGCTGTACGCTCAGCGTTGAGGTTAACCTTTTAAAGGGCAAGGGAAATTATCGCATTACGGGTAATGTAGGCAAGGTTATGGAAGAAAGCTACAACGCCGCCCTCAGCTATATAAGGGCAAATGCGGATGACCTCGGTATAACAACGGACTTTGACAAAACCGATGTGCACATCCACATCCCCGAGGGTGCAACCCCGAAGGACGGCCCGTCCGCAGGCATAACAATGGCAACAGCCATGATATCCGCAATGACAAATAAACCCGTCAAGGCAGACGTTGCCATGACAGGCGAAATAAGCATAAGAGGCAGGGTAATGCCAATCGGCGGCTTAAAGGAAAAGGTTCTCGCCGCAAAACGTGCAGGCGTCAAAAAGATAATTATTCCATACGAAAATGCCCCCGATTTGGATGAAATCCCCGATTACGGCAAAACCGATTTGGAATTTGTGCTTGCTAAGCAAATGAATGAAGTTTTGAATAACAGTATTGCGTGTATGTAATAAAGCAAAAACAGGTGTAACTACTCGGCTAAGCCGAAGTTACACCTGTTTTTTGCTACTTTTGCTCACTTACATAAAAAAATAACGCCCCTCTGCTAAGTGCGGCGTTATTTTTTTAATTCCGATTTAAAAACTTGGTCAACACGCTTGTGTTGGTTGTCACATTAGGGGTACAGTCCAATGCTGTGCTCCTTTTGTATTTTTATTATATCATTAAAATATAAATTTGTAAACCATTTTTTGTTTTTTCAATACAATTAATTTAAAACTCCCAATATTATATTTTTTTGTTGAAATATGCGATAAAAAATGATATAATCAGATTGACAATCGGTGCGGGCGTGTTGACCTCTATTTGTAAAAGAATGGAGGTGGTGACTATGACAGTTTATGAAACACTTACTTTAAGTTTGGCTTTTGCCTCCTTTGTAATCTTGTTACTCACCTACATAAAAAAATAACGCCCCTACCCACTAGACGGCGTTATTTTTTATAACATAATCGTTTGGTCAACACGCTTGTGTTGGTTGTCATTTTTTGGGAGTACAGTTCGCTGCTGTGCTCCCTTTTATATTTATATTGTAACACGCAATGCCCGTTTTGTAAAGTCATTTTTAACTAAAAATGTATACTTTTTACCTAATCTGTGGTATACTTAAATAGGGTGTTTTCCACCCGAACATAACAAATTATGAGGTGATATAAATGGATTCAAGATTTGAAACCTTGGCGCAGGGCTTAGTCAATTACAGCTGCCGTGTGCAAAAGGGTGAAAAGGTACTTATAGGTTGCAACGGGTTTTCCGCTGTGCCGCTTGTTAAAGCTATAATAAGAGAGGTTTACAAGGTTGGCGGCTATCCTTATGTGGATATGGGTTCGAACGTGATACAGCGTGAGCTTTTAATGGGTGCAAGCGAGGAGCAGTACAAGGCAATTGCCGAAATAGATGCCAAAAGAATGGATATGATGGATTGCTACATCGGCATAGG
>CAZUXS010000019.1:0-21732 GCA_964624605.1 uncultured Lachnospiraceae bacterium
GCTTCAAAAGGTTGCCTGCATCCATTGCACCGTTGCTCTTGCCTGCACCGACAATTGTGTGCAGCTCATCGATAAACATAATTATCTTGCCCTCACTCTTTTTAATCTCCTGCAAAACAGCCTTAAGTCTTTCCTCAAATTCGCCTTGATATTTTGCACCTGCAATAAGTGCACCCATATCAAGTGAGAAAATTCTTCTTTCCTTTATGTTATCGGGCACATCGCCTTTTACAATTCTGAGGGCAAGTCCCTCTGCTATCGCTGTTTTACCAACACCCGGCTCACCTATAAGCACAGGGTTGTTCTTTGTTTTTCTGGACAATATCCTTATTACGTTTCTTATTTCGCTGTCTCTGCCTATTACGGGGTCAAGTTTACCTTTCTCCGCAAGCTCCACCAAATCCTGTCCGTATTTGTTGAGCACATCATAGGTATTTTCGGGTCTGTCTGTAGTCACTCTGGCGTTCCCCCTTATATCTTTCAAAACCTTTAAAAACTCATTCTTTTCAATTGAGAATTTTTTGAATATCTCTTTCATCTTAACATCGGGCTTGTCTATGATTGCCATGATTATATGTTCAACGGAAACATATTCATCGCCCATTTTCTCGGCAAGTTTCTCGGCAAACACAAGTGCCGTATCAACTTCACGAGATACATAAACCTTATCGGGTTCACGTCCGCTGCCGCTTACCCCCGGTATTGAATTTATTGCCTTTTCCGTTTCGGATTTAAGTGAATTTATATCCACATTCATTCTCTTGAAAAGCTCACCGCCTATGCCGTCACTCTGTGTGATTACGGCATAAAAAATATGCGGCTGCTCAATCTGCATATTGCTGTGTTCTATGGCAATAGATTGTGCATTCTGTATTGCTTCAAGTGATTTTTGCGTAAACTTTTGCATATTCATAGTAACACCTCCGTATATACTACATCAATTGATTTTTCAATAACTTAAGCTGCTTTTTTCATACTAGATGAAAACCCTGCATTTTTGCAAAAACCTTACATATTCTCTCTCCACTGTTTTTGCAACATCGCTGTTGTCATTCATAATGAAATACGTTTTCATTATGTTGTCGAAGTTTTGCACGTAGAATGAAATAACCTCGCTTATTTCTTCTTCATTGTCATTTTGCGGCAAACAAAGTTCTCTTGTGTACTTGCCGTCACCTATTGCAAACTTGATATTTCTTGTCAGCTTATCGGAAAGATATTTTTCCTCCAGTGATACCCATATCTTCAAGAATTTATTCAATTCTTCAAGAAGTGCCGCATTTTGAGTGCGGAAACCGACTTTAAGTTCACCGTAGGTTATTCCGTCACTGCGTTTAAGTGCAACCGAATATTTCACACTCGGGTTATACTTGTATTTAAAAGGACTTTTAAACATAAGCGATGAATCACCCGGTGACATAAGCATTTGAAAAACATTTTCACCGTTCAATATTCTTTCAACATTGCCTATTATATTGCTCATTCGCTGTTCGGGCGTGACATAACAAACCTTTTCGGCAAGTATTTGATTTATCATACCCGAGCGGTTTGTGCCGTTCTTATATGCAAGTGCATCAATCGCCTCCACAACCTCGTCATTCAAAACTATACTGTATACACTTCTGCTCATATTAGCACCCCATTTCAACACTTTTGTTTTTCTTGATGATTATATTGTATCACCACTTAATTAACTTGTCAAGCATTTTATATAAATTTATTTGCAAGTTTATTTTATTTTGTAAAAATACTCATTTTCACCCAAGTATTGAATGGATTTATATTTTTCAATATTTATTTTGTCACCGTCCGTGAATATAAAACCGCTTTTTTTGTTCACACTTATATAATATGTATTTTCGGTTTTATAAAAGCCCGTACACCTGTAAAGCCAAATATAATCTTTGAATTTCAATAGTCTTATTTTATTGTTGTTGTCATCATACACGGCTATGTTTCTCCCCTCAAACATACCATACATTGTATATTCATCCTTTACGGCATCATATATTTTTTTGTAATATTCGGCTTTTCTGCCACTCACACCCCTGTTCCCGAAAATCACAGCTATCAACACAATTCCCACCGCAACATACAATCTTACCCTCTTACGTTTTTTCATGGTATCACCTCACAGTTTTTTATTGTATTGTAGCATTGCAAAAGTGAGAAATATGTAAAATCCGCTGAATTATAACAAAATCATATATTTTCATACAAAAATAAGGTGCATACCGAAAATACACAAAACTTTTCGGCATACACCCATCATTTAATTATTCAAACTTTAATTATTCAAACTTCCTCTAAAGAAATCATACACACTTTGTGCGGATTTCAAATTCATACCCTCTATACTATTCAATTCCTCAACACTTGCTTTTTTTATTTTGTTTACGTCACCGAAGTGCTTCATCAAAGCCTTTCTTCGCTTTTCACCCACATTCGGAATGTCATCCAAAATACTGTGCACCTGCTTGCTTTCTCTGAGCTTTCTGTGATATTCTATTGCAAACCTATGCACTTCGTCTTGTATTCTGGTCAAGAGCTTAAATCCCTCGGAACTTGCGGACATATATATTTCGCAATCCTTATATAATAATGCCCTTGTTCTGTGGTTATCGTCCTTTACCATACCGCAGACGGGGATATCAAGTCCCAACATATCAAGAGCCTTTGTTACAGCCGTGATTTGACCTTTGCCACCATCCAAAAATATCATATCGGGCAGTTTGTCAAAACCCGATTTTTTAACGGTTTCATCCGATGTTTCGTTTATATATCTTGTGAAACGTCTTGTAATAACCTCGTTCATACTGGCAAAATCATCGGGGCCAATAACGGTTTTTATTTTAAATTTTCTGTAATCGCTTCTTTTAGGCTTTCCGTTTTCAAACACAACCATTGAACCAACCGACTGAAAACCCTGCGTATTTGATATATCGTAGCTTTCAATTCTGTTAAGGTCAAAATCGAGTTCCATAACATTTTTTATTTCTTCGATAGCACCCAAAGTTGTTTTGTATTCCTTTTTAATACGCTCACCGAAACGGTCTAAAATTATGCCTGCATTGTTGCTTGCCATATCCACAAGTCTTTTTCTTTCGCCCCTTTGCGGCACAAGAATATTTACCCTCTGTTCCTTTATATCGGATAACCAACCGCTAATGAGGTCAAAATCATCTATATCGCATTGCAAAAGTATTTCTTTGGGAATATACGGAGTTCCGCTGTAAAACTGCTTTATAAACTCCGTCATAAGCTCACGGTCTGTCATTTCGGCAGTGTTTTCGGGCATAAAATGTTCCCTGCCCGTTATTTTGCCGCCACGTATGAAGAATATTTGCACAACCGCTTCTTTTTCCGTTCTTGTAAAACCTATAACATCTCTGTCACTTTCCGTTGTCATACTTTCTATAATCTGCTTTTCATTCAATTTCTTTACGCTTTGTATGGCATCTCTAAGCTGTGCCGCCTTTTCAAATTCCAAATATTTTGAGGCTTCAAGCATTTTTTCTCTTAGTTCTTCCACAACCGCATCCGTTTTTCCGCTCAAAAAATCAAGTACCGAATCCACCGTTTTGCTGTAAGTTTCTTCATCTATAAGTTTGTTGCAAGGGGCATCGCACTGCCCTATATGATAATTCAAGCAAGGTCTTTCCTTGCAAAAATCTCTCGGGAACACCTTTTGACACTTTCTAAGCTTCCATATCTTATTTATCAAATCAAGATTTTCCTTAACGGAATAATTGCTTGTGAAAGGGCCGAAATACTTTGCCTTATCTTTTTTATGCTGCCTTGTGCTGTAAACCCTCGGAAAGAGTTCATTTGTTGTCACCTTAATATAAGGATAGGTTTTATCGTCCTTAAGCATAATATTATACTTGGGCGAATTTTTCTTTATAAGGCTGTTTTCAAGTATGAGTGCTTCCAACTCACTGTTGGTGACAATATATTCAAAATGGTCTATGTGCTTCACCATCGACCTAACTTTTGCGGAATGTGTCGATGAATTTTGAAAATACTGCTTTACCCTGTTTTTCAAAATCTTAGCCTTGCCGACATAAATTATATTGTCGGTATCATCTTTCATAATATACACACCGGGTTTATCCGGCAATTTTTTAAGTTCTTCCTTTATATCAAACATATAATCATCCTCATAAGAATAAATCTCCGTACCGGCACATATAATTCATTATCAATATAATTTGTATACACATACAGAGGTTTATATGCAAAAACAAAAAATAATAGTCGGCGCATTGATTTTGACCGCCGCCAATATTATAACCAGATTATTGGGATTTTTTTACAGAATATATATGACAAAGCTCATAGGTGCGGAGGGAATGGGTTTATACCAATGTATTATGCCGCTTTATCTGCTTATATGGGCAATAAGCTCCTCGGGGTTGACAACCTCCGTCAGCAAACTCACCGCACAGGAAAAAGCAAAGGGCAAAACCGCAAACGCCCACCTTATTTTAATTTGTGCCTGTGTGATTTCGCTTTCAATTGCCATACCGCTAAGCCTTGCCCTACATAAATTTGCAATGCTCATCGCCGTTAAAATTTTCAATGACATAAGGACAGCCCCATCTTTAAGGCTACTATCTTACTGCTTTCCCTGCATGGCTGTCGGCTCTGTAATAAGGGGGTATTTTTACGGCACACAATCCACAAAAGTCCCTGCCGCAAGTCAAGTGCTTGAACAGTGCGTGAGAATAACAGCCGTGTTCATTTTATCCGACACACTTATGCAAAAAGGCATTGAATTTGCCTGTGCAGGTGCTGTAATCGGTATGGTTGCAGGTGAAATACTTGCATTTGTATTCACCGGAATATGCTACATAATTCACCTCGGGAGTGAAAAAAGCAACTCCGAACCTCAAATTTCGGTTGTTTCGGCTGTCGGTATACTCTGTGCAATGGCTCTGCCGCTCACACTCAACCGAGTTTTCTCCTCACTCATTTCAACCGCCGAAAACATACTTATCCCCCAAAGGCTTCAAATTTACGGACTTACCCGTTCGGAAGCACTTGAAATTTACGGTAAACTTTTCGGCATGGCTATGCCCCTTGTTATGTTTCCCTCATCACTTTTGACGGCGCTTTCAACAACAATGCTGCCAGCAATATCGGAGGGACACACACTAAAGCAAAAATCCGCATTAACCTCGGCAATACAACGCTGTGTCATGCTAACAAGCGTTATAGGCATGGGCACAGCAGCGGTGTTTGTTGCCTATCCCAACGAGGTAGGGCAAATAATTTACAAAACAAACATAGCTTCAATGCTTAGGCTTGTCGGCTTGATGTGCCCTTTTTTATATATTCAAGTTATGTTTTCGGGCATACTGAACGGCTTCGGCGAACAGCTTTTCATATTCAAAATAGGCTTGATGTCGGGAATTATAAATTTAATATTCATATACTTTTTAACTCCCGTTATGGGTATATCCGCATTTTATACGGGTTGGATAATAAGCACAGCAATAACTTCCGTTCTCTCTGCCTTGAAAATACAGCACTACATAAGCAAGCCTCTCAATTTTTTGCATATAGGCTGTAAACCTCTTTTATCCGCCGCCCTAGCCGCACTTGCTTCATATCTTTTAAGAAACAAGCTCTACGGCTTGGTGAATTTGAATATGTGTATATTTATTTCAATAGCCGCTATGGGTATTGTTTATCTTGCCATACTTTACATAAGCGATTACCAAAATATAAAATAATACTTTTCAAAAGCGGATTTTCCATTCAAACATTTCTTGCAAGCGTGCCGATTTTTTTCGACACGCTAATTAATTGAACAAACATTCGTTATATCGATTCTTCCGTTATTGCTTTCGCTTAATGAAATATCACAGGTGCATTTTTCATTCGTCTGTGGGCGTACAGCCGAAACACCCTTTATTATTTTTTCACTTAGCAATTTTTTCACCATATCGTTATCCACAACAAGTCCGTAATTTTCAAGAGAATTTTTCCAAATGGAAAACTTACAACCCTGTCGCCAATTTGTGCAAAAATAAGCCTTTGAATTTTCAAGTATGTGTCCTTGACAATTTGGGCATATACCCAAAACTTCTTTGCTGTTTTTGCTTCTTCTGCCCCTCTGTTCGGCAGGGAAAAGCACCTTGCACTGTCCTTGTTTGGACTGGTCAACCAAGTACCAAACGTATCTTTTTATGCTGTTCATAAACTTTTCGGATTCCATTTTTCCCTTTGCCACGGAGGTAAGACCTTTTTCCCACTTGCCTGTGGTTTCGGCTGATTTAAGCTCCTGCGGCACAATTTCAATCAACTTCATTCCCTTTTCTGTGGGATTGAGTGCTTTGCCCTTTCTTACGATATATCCAACCTTTATAAGTCTTTCTATTATTGATGCCCTTGTTGCTGGCGTGCCGAGTCCCGATTCCTTAAGCTGTTCCTTAAGTTCCTCGTCCTCCACAAACCTACCCGCATTTTCCATAGCTGAAAGGAGAGCCGCCTCATTATAAGGTGTGGGCGGCTTTGTTTTCTTTTGGCTGACCTTTGTTTTTACGACGGTAACCTTGTCACCGACTTTCAAATCCGGCAGAATAACATTTTTATCTTTTTTGCTTTCCTTTTCTGTCATCACATTGAGCGCTGTCCAGCCCTGCTGTGTAACAATCATACCCTTTGAAACAAAGTTTTCGCCCTCTGATTGCGTAACTATCCTTGTTGTGTTGTATATGTAATACGGATAGAACACAGCCAAAAATCGCCTTGCCACAAGGTCGTATACCTTTCTTTCGTCCTCGCTGAGCCTTTCAACCCTAACGGGTACGTCTGTGGGGATGATAGCATGGTGGTCGCTTATTTTGGAATTATCCACAATTCTCTTTGTGACATTCAATTTTTCGGCAGCCATTAGAGGTTTTGAAAATTCCGCATAATCGGCACTTGCACCAAGCCTTGATATAAGCCCCTTAAGTTTGGGTATCATATCATCGGAAAGATATCTGCTGTCCGTTCTCGGATATGTAACCATTTTATGCTTCTCATACAGATTTTGAGTAAGCGTAAGCGTTTTTTGAGATGTGAAACCGTATTTTCTGTTGCAATCTCTCTGCAACTCCGTCAAATCGTAAAGCAGCGGAGGTGGATTTTTCTTTTCCTCGCACACAACTTCTTTGACCTCGGCTTCTTTGCCCTTTACCTTTTTGGATATCTCGTCCGCCTTATCTTTTTCGTATATCTTGCTGTCATTTTTTTCAAGGTTTGTCCATAAACCCTTATATTCTCCGAAATCGGCTTCAACTTCCCAATAATCGGCACTTTGGAAAGCATCTATTTCTTTCTGCCTTGCCACAATTATTGCAAGCGTGGGAGTCTGCACCCTGCCTATTGTAAGAAGTGCATTGTATTTGAGTGTGAACGCTCTTGACGCATTCATACCCACAAGCCAATCCGCCTCGGAACGGCATTTTGCACTGCTGTAAAGGTTATCGTATTCACTGCCGTCCTTGAGCTTTGAAAAACCCTCAGTGATTGCCGCATCCGTCATACTGGATATCCAAAGTCTTTCAAACGGCTTTGTGCAACCCACAAGCTCATATATATATCTGAATATAAGCTCGCCCTCACGTCCGCTATCCGTTGCGCAGATAAGACTATCCACCTTGTCGCTCGTCATTATTTTTTGCAGTATATCAAGCTGATCCTTGGTCTGCTTGATTGCCTTTATTTGTATTTTTTCGGGTATTATGGGCAGCTGCTCCACATTCCATCTTTTCAGATTTTTGTCATAGTCCTCGGGTTCATACAGCGTAACAAGATGACCTACCGCCCAGCTGACAATATAGTCATCGTTATATAAATATCCCTGTCCTTTTTTACCGCATTTGAGTACCCTTGCAATATCCCTTGCAACAGACGGTTTTTCCGCAATAACCAATTTTTTCATATCATCACTTCCAATAATGTATTTAGACAAAAAAAGAGCGCCACACCGATATGTCACGCTCACAAAGCCGGACTTAAAACCGACAATACAGTTCTTTTTTAAAATAACCTTTACCCTTATTTGTTTTCATCAATAAAAACAATCTCATTAGGCTTTACCATACCGAGTTTTTCTCTTGCTATCTTTTCCACGTACTCGGGAGTATCCTTAAACTTCATTTCTTTATTTAAGGCATCATTTATGGATTGCTGTGCGGCAATCTGCTCGGTAACATACTCCATCTGCACACTTGTGCGCATCCTGTTTCTGTACTGATAGTACATTATAATAACAAAAAATATAAAAAGAAAACTCATAAACAGCGTGTAAAAGAAGTTGGAGCGGCTCATCTTTTTCTTTTCCGTTTTTTTATTGTTATCAGATGATTTATTATTTTTTTTATTCTCACTTGACTTCTTTGCTTTAGACAATTTTATTCACCCGAATCAAAATTATTTTATATATCAAAACATAAATATTTTTAACAAATTCAAAACTTACATCTCATTATCGCATATATTACCGAATATTTCAAGTGTTTTTTCATATTTTTTTAAAAAAAATTATATAAAAATTATGTATTTTTACACACTAACTTATTATGCCGCTTAATATACGTTAATTTTGTTTTTTATGAAATAATCCAACCAATTTTTCAAAATCAAATATAAGCTTACCGACACAAGCTTGCAATATTGCAAGCAACTCCATATACGGAACGCTTTGAACGTTATCGGAACAGAGAATCAGGGGAATAACCAAGAATATTACAATACCGAATATGTTTATCCCCAATCGGTTCTTAAATATAAATCTCAAAATAAACAGTTGAATCATAAAAAGCAGTAAAAATGATACTTCAATCACCACAGCAACACTGTTAAATCCCTCATATCCCCATAACATAATTGTTACATTCAGAGCCAAAACAAACTTTAAGATAAAGTTTACAACCGCAGATACACAAATAGCAATAAACCCTAAAACATAATTTTTTTCTTCACCCATAATAAAACTCCTTATCCGATAGTAAAATAGTTTAAATTAATAAAGCAAAAGCAAATTTTCTCTTTCAAGATACAATTTTTCGGGTATCTTATCCCTTTCGGGATTCCACATATATGCCGATATTTTAAAGGTTATCGTTTTTTTGCTATTCGGTGTCGGTTTAAAAAAAACGGAATATTCAAAAAGATTTTCTCTCACTTGCACGTCATACATATCAAAGCAAAACGCACCCTTTTTTTCTTCAAGTGTGAAATCGTGTGCCCTTATCGCCACGGCTTTTACTCCATTCGGATTTTCAAGCTTAAACTCCATTCCCCAATCATTCACAAAAATTCCGTTTTCGCTCAAAGCGGCATCGGCTATGTTTTTGCAACCTGTCAAAAGTGCCGCTGTAACATTGGGTGGATTTTTGAATATATCAGCTGTTTTTCCGCTTGCGGCAACAATGCCTTTATCAACGATAATGAGTTCGTCGCTCATTGTGTAAATTTCGTCCCTGCTGTGTGAAACGGTTATGATTATGCCCTTAAAATCCTTTAGCATTTCATAAAGGCTTTTTTGCATTTCTTCCCGCATATAGGCATCGAGTGCGGAAAAAGGCTCATCCAAAAGTATAACATCGGGTTCGGAGGCAATTATTCTTGCAAGTGCAACCCTCTGTTGCTGACCACCGGAAAGCTGTGACGGCAGACGCTTCACAAACTTTTCAAGCCCGAATTTTTCAATAACTTCATCGGCTTTTTGCAGACGTTCTTTTTTATTCCCACGTATGCCCGAACGTATATTTTCCCTTACATTCATATTCGGAAAAAGTGCGTAATTTTGGAAAAGATATCCTATGTGCCTTACCTGTGGAGTGAGGTTGATATGTGCCTTGCTGTCATATACGGTTTTGCCGTCTATGGCTATTTTGCCCTCCTGCGGAGTTTCAATGCCTGCAATGCACTTTAATGTAAGGCTCTTGCCGCTTCCCGATGCACCGAGTATGCCTATGTGTCTGCTTTCGCCCTTGTAATCCACATCAAGCGTGAACTCTCCGAAATCCTTTTTTATCTTCACTTCAATTGACATAATCATTTCCTCATAAGTTTAGCCAAAACAACATTTAAAAGCAATATAATCACAAGTGCAATAATCGTCACTATCACAACCCACACACCTGCGGACGCATAGTCACCATCTTGTATGACCATAGCTATCCTCTGTGAAATTGTGGCGGTTTTGCCCGGTATGTTGCCCGCAAGCATAGATGTTGCACCGTATTCACCCATAGCTCTGGCAAATGTCAGCACCGCCCCGGATATAAGTCCGGGACTTGCCGACGGAATTGCAACCTTATAAAGTATCTTGCTTTCGGACATACCGAGTGTCCTTGCCGCAAAAATGAGATTTTTGTCAACTTGATCAAAAGCCGCCCTTGCATTTCTGTACATAAGCGGAAAGGATATAACCATAGCCGCAATAACGCAACCAAGCCATGATTGAATAACCTTTATATTAAAATTTTCCAAAAGAAAAGTTCCCACAGGTCGCCTTGTGCTGAAAATGAGCAAAAGTATGAAACCTGCAACAGTGGGTGGCAACACAAGCGGCAATGTGAATATGCCGTCCACAATCACCCTCACTTTTTCATTTGCCTTGTATATGCCCCAAGCAAGCCATATTCCGATGAAAAATGATATAATCATCGCAACAAAGCCTGTTTTGAGCGATATTATCAAAGGACTCCAATCCAATCCGCTAAGCATAGTCAATCTCCCGTTATTCTACATTTGTGTCAAAGTAATAGCTTTCAAAAACACTCTTTGCATCATCGGATGTCACGAAATCATAGAAATCCTCTGCTGCCTTTGTTTCCTTATCGTCCGCTTCCTTATTTACTGTGAGTGCTATAGGATAAATTACATCGCCCGTAAGCTCATTGCTTACTGTTTCTATAACCTTAACCTTATCCTCATATCCGTAAGTATCTGAATAATATGTAGTACCGACTTCACAAGCACCCTCTGCAACAGCCGTAAGAACCTTGCTTACATTTTCCTGCTCACTTATCTCAACACCACCGAGTGCCGTTGAAACTTCCTGTGTTGTGATACTCTTCACATCATCGCTTTCGCCCAAAAGACCAAGGCTTATAAGTGCCTTTCTTGTGTATGCGCCAACAGGCACAGAACCGCCTGCAAGGGCAATACTCTTTGCCTCACCTATGTTTTCAAGACCTGTTACCTTTGTGTCGCTATCCTTCAAAGCGATAACAACAACTTGATTGTTTACAAGATTTTTTCTTGACTCATCAACAACCAAACCGTTTTGTGAAAGGTCGTCCATTTTATCCTGTGCGGCTGAAAAGAAGATATCGCAAGCATAACCCTCATTTATCTGTGTTGCAAGCTTGCCGGAACTATCCGCATTGAAATTGATTTTCACGTTTGGATGTTCCTCATTATATTCCTTTGCAAGCTCCGTCATTACGCCGTTAAGACTTGCCGCAATAAACACATTTATTTCGGATGACTCCGCATTATCGTCCTGTGAAACGACTTCACTCTGTGCGCTCTGCTGTTCGGTTGCAGTATTATCCTGTTCAACATTTGCCGCTCCGCAACCTGTGCACAAAACAGCCATCATAACTATAGCCAAAAATTTTTTCATAATTTAATTACCTCCGCATTCTCCGTCTGTTCCTCGTAAAATTCCTATTCCGTGTTCCAATTCGGGCAGTATATATTCCAGTGATTCTCTAACCGCTTTCGGACTACCCGGCAAATTCACAATCAATGTTTTGCCCCTTATGCCCGATTCCGCACGGCTTAGCATTGCCCTTTTCGTAATTGTCATTGAGTAAGCTCTTATAGCTTCGGCTATTCCCCTTGCAAGTCTGTCACACACCTCTATTGTTGCTTCGGGTGTAACATCCCTTTGAGAAAAACCCGTTCCGCCCGTTGTCACAACAAGGCAAATATCTTCCTCATCGGCAAGATTGATAAGCTCACTCTTTATCACCTCCTTATCATCCGGCAGAATAATATTTTTTGTAACCGTATATCCGGATTTTTCAAGCATCTCCTTAATGATAGGACCGCTTTTATCCTCTCTCTCGCCTCTGTAACCCTTATCACTTAAAGTCACAACGGCGGCTGTAAAGCCGTTATTTTTTTCTTCAATCGTCACAACATCACCCTCTTTAATGTGTCCGCCTTTTAGCACTCTTGTGAATATACCCTCTCGTGGCATAATGCAATCACCCATTGTTTTATAAATTTGACAATGGCTGTGACATTCCTTGCCCACCTGTGTAAGCTCCAGCAAGGCATCACCTATATGAAACCTTGTCCCTATTTCAAGCTTGCTTAAATCGAAGCCCTCAACAATCAAATTTTCACCGAAAGCTCCGTTATCTATATTCGCACCTTTTTTTCTGAAATCTTCTATTTTCTCATAGGAAAGCAAGCTTATTTGCCTGTGCCACTTTCCTGCGTGTGCATCGCCCACTATTCCCCAATCTTCTTTTAAATCCGCTTCCTTAATTTCAAACTTTGCCGTACCTCTTTTTTCACTGATACATATAGCCTTTATTATTCCGTTCTTAACCGCCAATTTTATTCATTTCCTTTTTTTCCGTTACTTTATTTATATCCCCAAAGCAGTGTCCCTCGGGTTTATTTTCAATACCGATTTTTATTGCACATTTCAGTTTTTCCCTGTCACCGCTTTCAAGCACTTCCTTAAGTGAAAGCCCTATATCATAGCAAAGACAGCTTTTAAGATATCCCGTTGACGTAAGTCTTATTCTGTTGCAACACTTGCAAAATTTATTGCTTACGGAGCTTATAAAACCTATACGTCCCTTGTAGCCGTCCAAGGCATAATACTCGGCAGGACCGTTACCGCCAATATCAAGTCTTTTTAATTTACTACCAATTTTTTTGATTATATCACTGTTTAAAACAGGTTCAAAACATCTGCCCTCGCCAATGGGCATCATTTCAATAAAACGTATATCAATACTGCGTTCTTTCGCAAGAGAAAGCATATCAATCCAATCTCCGTCGTTTAAACCTTTTTGCAATACGGTATTTATTTTAACGGGTATACCCGCATTATAGAGCTTATCTATGCCACCCAAAACTTTATCAATATTATTATATCCTGTGATTTTATTATAAGTCAAGCCCTCTAAAGTGTCAAGACTTATATTCACCCCATCCAAACCGCAAGCACATATTTCATCAAACAGTTCCTCAATCAAAACTCCGTTTGTTGTCATTGTTACAGATTTAATGCCCGTTTCGGCTTTTATTCTTTTCACAAGCTGTGTTACGTTTTTTCTCACAAGCGGTTCACCGCCTGTGATTTTTATTTTGCTTATGCCAAGCTCCGACGAAACATCACAAATTTTCACTATATCATCAAAACTCAGCATATTATTTTCCGATACGGTTTTAAAATTTTGGGGCATACAATAATTGCATTTGAGATTGCAACACTCGGTTACGGATACCCTCATATAGTCAATATTTCTTCCATATCTATCTTTCAAAACTATACACCGACTTCCTCCCGTCTGCTCCAATATCCGCTTTTTCCGCCTTCCTTACTGCAAAGGTGAATATCACTTATTTCCATAGTCTTATCAACTGCCTTGCACATATCATAAACGGTTAAAAGTGCCGTACTCACTCCCGTTAGTGCCTCCATTTCAACACCTGTTTTTCCAACCGTTTTCACGGTGCAAAATGCCGTTACCGTGCAATTTTCGCTGTCTGTTTCAAAATCGATTTCCACCTTTGTGATATTCAATATATGACAAAGCGGTATGAGCTCGGACGTTTTTTTTGCACCCATAATGCCTGCAATCCTTGCAACGGAAAGCACATCGCCCTTACCCATACCGCCACTTGCCATAAGATTGAAACACTCTCGGCTCATAGTTATTTTGCCCGTGGCAACGGCCGTTCTGGCGGTGTCATTTTTATTGCTGACATCCACCATAACGGCATCACCTTTTTCATTAAAATGACTTAATCCCGTCATAATTGCCCCTTTCCGAATCCACAGTTGGGGAAGGTGCAAACATCACAGGAAAGACACAAGCCACCCTCACCAAGTGACACAAAATCGTTATTTTCAAGTTTTTCACCTGCAAGTATTCTCGGAAGAACCAAGTCAAATATGGTTCTTTTGGAATACATAACACAGCCCGGCAAGCCCATCACGGGCACTTCGCCCTTATATGCAAGCATAAACATAGCCCCCGGCAATACCGGTGCGCCGTAAGTTACAATATCCGCACCCGTGTTTTTGATTGCAAGCGGAGTTCTGTCATCGGGGTCAACACTCATGCCACCCGTGCATATAACCATATCAACTCCGTTGGTTATCATGGAATTTATTGTGTCTGTTATAAGCTTGTTATCATCACCGCAAAGCTCATGTGCCGTGAGCCTTACTCCGTATTCTTCAAGCTTTTCCTCGATAACGGGTGTGAATGTGTCCCGTATTCTGTTTTTAAGCACCTCACTGCCCGTTGTGATTACTCCCGCAGTTTTCAGCTTATAGGGGAGGATATTAAATATCCCCTCCCCCATATTTTTGACTTTTTGCATTTTCTCTTTTTCAATCACAAGCGGTATTATCCTTGTGCCTGCTATTTTGTCACCCTTTTTAACTGGGAAATTGCCATGCCTTGATGCAATCATCATTTCCCCGAAAGAGTTTATTTTTTTAAGTCTTTCTCTGTCGATTTTAAGTACACCGTCAATATCGGCAATAAGTTCAATTTTGCCCTCTTTTATATCCGAGCCGTGCATATTTTCACTCTTACACGCATCAAAGAGAATCATTGCCGCCTCATTTTCATGCAGCATATTTTCATTATTTTCCCAAATATAAATATTCTCCTTGCCCACGCTCAAAAGCACAGGGATATCCTCTTCCTTTATGATATGCCCTTTTCTGAAAACGGCATCCTTTGTCACACCCTTTATTATTTGAGTGATATCATGGCAAAGAACCTGCCCTACGGCATCCTCCGTTTTAATCAACTTCATAATTTTCACCTCTGTTATTGCTCATCGGTTGTTGTTATTGTTACCAATCTAAGGTCATTATTCCAATCAACCTGTGCATCAAGCGCTTCCGATATTGCTCTTAACGGCACAAGCGTTCTGCTATCCACAATCTTAGGTGCAACATCCAAGGCTACAAGCATCTTATAATTGAGCAACATATTTTTATCGCCTATTATGAGTGAAACGTGTGTGTCACCCTTCTGTGCCGTCACCTGTTGCACATCATTGTTCCAATTAACCGTTGCTCCGAGTGCTTCAAATATTGCTCTGAAAGGCACAAGTGTTCTTCCGTTTTCAATTATAGGCTTTGTATCAAACACAAGCTCCTCACCGTTCACCTTAACATATACTCCGTCGGGGTCAAACTCCG
The DNA here is from genome assembly GCA_964624605.1 of uncultured Lachnospiraceae bacterium. Classification (GTDB taxonomy): domain Bacteria; phylum Bacillota; class Clostridia; order Lachnospirales; family CAG-274; genus CAZUXS01. The sequence continues at coordinate 15,425 of CAZUXS010000019.1, forward strand.
TTGTTGTTTCGGTTGCCTGTTCGGTTACTGTCTGCACCTGTGTTTCAACCTGTGTTACGGTTTGCACCTCTGTACTTTCCTCATTTGTGTTGCTTACCGCATTTTCACCCGTGCCATTATGCTCGGGAAGTGTAAAATCGGTATCTGAGTAGTAACTTTTCAATATATTTCTCACATTGTTGTCAAGAAGTCTGTAACGGAAATGTATTTCACCGTCAACACCCTCGGTATTCTCGTTAAAGTCAAGTTCCTGCCTCAATGCCTTGCCTTGATACCACGCACTTGAACTTGCCGCATCAACTGTTCTGTAATCGGCTAAACCTGTGTAAAACTTAACATTAGTGCCCTCGCAAACATTTGCCCACCACTTTGTGAGCGTTGCATAATCAGCCTTTGAATGACCGATTTCCCAGTAAATCTGCGGTGCTATGTAATCTATCCATTCACTCTTAACCCAGAGTCTTGTGTCGGCATAAAGTGTGTAATAGGACTCCATACCGCCTGTGTTGCTTCCGTTCGGATTATGTGAGCTGTTTGCCCAAATACCGGATGGAGCTATACCGAAAACTATATTTTTGTTTGCCGCACGCACCTCATCGCTTATACCCTTTATAAGCAGGTTTACGTTATCTCTTCTCCAATCATCGATATTGGTAAAGCCTCTGCTGTATTTTGCATAAGAGGCACCGTCGTTAAAGCCTGTGCCGGGATAGAAATAATCATCCATGTGAATACCGTCCACATCGTAATTCTGTATTATCTCACGCACACCGCTTATTACCAAATCCCTGACTTCCGGTATTGCAGGGTCATAATAATAGTTGCCGTCGGAATACTTAACACAGTATTCGGGGTGCTGTCTTGCGGGGTTTGATATGGCAAGTGCGCTCAAACTTGCACCGCTTTGAGCCTTTGTTGCTCTGTAAGGATTTATCCAAGCATGAAGCTCCATACCTCTTTTATGTGCGCCCTCAACCCAGTATTCAAGCGGGTCAAAATCGTTATCGGGTGCTGTACCCTGTGAACCCGTGAGCCACTGACTCCAAGGGAAAATATCCGATTTATACATTGCATCGGAGGCTGACCTCACCTGAAAAAAAACCGCATTAAAGCCGAGTGCCTTGCAATCATCAAGTATGTTGTCCGCTTCCGCTTTCAAAGCTTCCGAACTTGTTGTCGGCTTCTTCGGATAATCCAAGTTATATACGGATGACACCCATACGCCCCTCATTTTCTTTTCGGCAAATGTATTTATGCTGAAAAGTTGCAAGCATAAAATCAGTGAGAGTATCACCGCTGTTATTTTTTTATTCATTCTCATCACTCCCGTTTCTTAAAAATTCCAACCTATTAATGATTTTGTTTTCATAGCCGTTTGTTGTGGGATTGTAATATTTTTTCCCAACCAACTCATCGGGCAAATACTGTTGCTTCACATAATTATATTTATAATCGTGGGCATACTTATATCCGTCACCATGCCCCATTTCGGCGGCACCCGTATAATGTCTGTCTCTCAAATGATTTGGCACACCCGATGTTTGAATATGCCGCACATCATTCATGGCTTCATCGACGGCAACAATTGATGCGTTACTCTTAGGTGCACAGGCAACGTATATTGCAGCCTGCGAAAGATTTATCCTACATTCGGGCATACCCAAAAACTGCACCGCCTGCATTGCAGAGGAAGCAACAACAAGAGCCACAGGGTCGGCATTGCCCACATCTTCCGAGGCACATATAAGTATACGCCTTGCAATAAACTTAGGGTCTTCTCCCGCATAGAGCATTTTTGCAAGATAGTACACAGCCGCATCGGGGTCTGAACCTCTCATACTCTTTATAAACGCCGATATCGTATCATAGTGATTATCGCCGTCCTTATCGTAATTAAGCGCCCTCTTTTGTATGCACTGCTGTGCCACATCTATATCTATTGTTATTTTGCCGTCCTTTTTTTCGGTTGTCAGCACGCCCAGCTCCACAGCATTGAGTGCCACTCTGGCATCACCGTTTGCCGTATCTGCTATGAAATCTGCCGCCTCGTCCGTAATAACAGCTCCGTATATGCCAAGGCCTTTGTTTTTATCCTCAATTGCCCTTTTGATTATTGTTTTTATATTTTCCTTTGTCAGGTGCCGCAGTTCAAAAATTATACTTCTTGACACAAGAGCCTTGTTCACCTCAAAATAAGGATTTTCGGTTGTTGCCCCAATCAAAATGATGGTTCCGTCCTCCACAAAGGGAAGAAGTGTGTCTTGTTGCGTTTTATTGAATCTATGTATCTCGTCTATAAACAATATTGTTTTTTTGCCGTATCCGCCAAGCCTTTCCTTAGCCTTTTCTATGGTATCGGTTATGTCCTTTTTGCCTGCCGTGGTTGCGTTTATTTGGCAAAAATCACCCTTTGTGGTGTTGGCAATCACCATTGCAAGCGTCGTTTTTCCCGTGCCTGGCGGCCCGTAAAGTATTATTGATGAAAGCTTGTCAGCCTTTATCGCTCTGTAAAGCAAGGTATCCTTGCCCACAATATGCTCCTGCCCGACAAATTCATCAAGACTTTCGGGTCTTAGTCTTGCGGCAAGAGGACTTTCCTTTTCCTTACTTAAATTAAATTGATAATCAAATAAATCCATATTTTTCTCCTTAGACTGTTTCCCCTTAACAAACTCCGTTTTCATTCTATCATTTTTCGGTATAAAATGCAAATGTTTTGGCAACACCTTAATAAATTATACACATTTTACGCCGTCATTTGCTCATCATTGTTACCTTGTCGCCCTCAAATTCTATGGAAACGGTTTCTCCCTCATCGTATTTTTCACCATCGTAGTAAAAAAATCTTTCACAGCCTTTAAGCTTTACTCTCACACCGTTTTTTTCGTTTTTGAGTATAACCGCACCGTCTATTGTCGGCTTGTCCGATATTATCTCTTCCACAGCCAGCACCTCATCACCCGATGTCAATGCTTTCAATTTCAAGCTTGCATAGCTGTCGGTTATTCCCTCAAAATGCTTGACCCCCTTATCCGTAATTCGATAATCGGCATCAAGCTTAGGACAATTTCCCGCCTCACCTATAACAATGATTTCTTCCTCCTTCACATTCAAACCACCCTTTAATGCCGCCTTATAAAAACCCTCACACCACATACTGTAGGCAATGGGTTTGTTTCTGTCCTCCTCGGCATATTCAAGCTTCAAGGTTTCACCGCCGGAAAGTTTATTCAGAAGATATTGTGCCTGTCTTAACGTCAAATACTCTGTTGGATTGAAATGTGTTTCGTCCGCACCGCTTATAAGCTGTGCCTTATATGCCGCATTTATGTATTTGTCATACCAAAGTGACGAGTTTGTATCCGTAAAAAGAATTTCCCTCGGCATTGACCTTATTTCATCCAAGCCGTATTTTGAAAGTGCCAACATTCTCGCCACCTCTGCCCTTGTCACCGGTGAATATTCTCCCACCACCCCCACCGAGCTTTTCACCTGCGTATCGGTTTTGCAACCCGTCATCAATAAAATCATTGCCGACAATATACACAAAATTATTTTTTTCATATACTCCCTCCGTATTTTTAAAATTTTTCTCATATAATCTATGTGAACAAGCATAGATATATTACATAAAGGTTACAGTTGTATTTCTTAATTAATTCTTAACAATTTCAGCTGTATTACACAAAAAAGCCCTTGTTTTATTGGTTTTTGACAGTTTTTGTCAAATTTAATTCAATTTTTTTAAAATTTTTTAAAATTTTTATTTACTATTTGAAAAAAACTTGCTATAATAGTAACAAGAATATTTTGCGATGTGCAAATTATTTCATAGAGGTAACACGAAAATTACAATTGTTGTTATCTTACGTGGGAAACCACTTATAACTAATATTTTGACAAGGAGGATAAAAACATGTCAAAGGTTATGAAAACTATGGATGGTAACACAGCTGCTGCTACAGTATCTTATTACTTCACAGAAGTAGCAGGTATCTATCCTATCACTCCATCTTCACCTATGGCTGAGAACGTAGATGAATGGGCAGCAAAAGGTCAGAAGAACCTTTTCGGAGAAACAGTAAAGGTTGTTGAAATGCAGTCAGAAGCAGGTGCTGCAGGTACAGTTCACGGTTCACTCGCAACAGGTGCACTCACAACAACATACACAGCATCACAGGGCTTACTTCTTATGATCCCTAATATGTACAAGATCGCAGGTGAGCTTCTTCCATGCGTTATGCACGTATCAGCTCGTTGTGTAGCTTCACACGCACTTAACATCTTCGGCGATCATTCAGACGTAATGGCTTGCCGTCAGACAGGTTTTGCATTGCTTGCATCTTCATCTGTACAGGAAGTTATGGATCTCGGTGCTGTTGCTCACCTTTCAGCTATCAAGAGTAAGGTTCCTTTCCTTCACTTCTTTGATGGTTTCCGTACATCACACGAAATTCAGAAGATTGAAGTTCTTCAGATGGACGAGGTAAGACCTCTTCTTGATATGGACGCTGTTGAAGAGTTCAGAGCACACGCTCTTAACCCAGAGCACCCATGCACAAGAGGTACAGCTCAGAACCCTGATATCTTCTTCCAGGCTCGTGAAGCTTGTAACCCATATTACAATGCAGTTCCTGCAATTGTTGAGGATTACATGGCTGAAATCAGCAAGATTACAGGCAGAGAATACAAGCTTTTCAACTACTATGGTGCAGCTGATGCCGAGAAGGTTATCATCGCTATGGGTTCAATCGCTGATTGTATCACAGAAACTATCGACTATCTTGCAGCTAAGGGCGAAAAGGTTGGTCTTGTAAATGTTCACCTTTACAGACCTTTCAGAGCTGACAAGCTTCTCGAAGCTATTCCTAAGACAGCTAAGAAGATTGCTGTTCTTGACAGAACAAAAGAGCCAGGTGCTCTTGGCGAACCTCTTTACCTTGATGTATGTACAGCATACTTCAATGCAGGTATCACAGATACTAAGATCGTGGGCGGTCGTTACGGTCTTGGTTCAAAGGATACAACTCCTGCTGATATCGTTGCTGTATACGAAAACCTTGATGCTGCTGAGCCTAAGAACGGCTTCACAATTTCTATCGAGGATGATGTTACTAACCTTTCACTTAAGAGAGGCGAAGCTATCGATGTAACTCCCGAAGGCACAACAAACTGCTTGTTCTGGGGTCTTGGTTCAGATGGTACTGTTGGTGCTAACAAGAACTCTATCAAGATTATCGGTGACCACACAGATATGTACGCACAGGCTTACTTCGATTATGACTCAAAGAAGTCAGGCGGTATCACAAATTCACATCTTCGTTTCGGTAAGTCACCTATCCGTTCACCATACCTTGTATCAACACCTGACTTCGTTGCTTGTCATCAGCAGGCTTACCTTACAAAGTATGATATGACTTCAAACATTAAGCCGGGCGGTAGCTTCCTTCTTAACACAATTTGGTCAGATGAAGAGCTTGAACAGCACCTTCCTGCAAACGTAAAGAAGGATATTGCAACAAAGGGTATCAACTTCTACACAATCAACGCTGTTAAGATTGGTGCAGAGCTTGGTCTTGGTACTAAGTTCAACATGGTACTTCAGTCAGCATTCTTCATGATTACAGAAATCATTCCTAAGGATGACGCTATCAAGTACATGAAGGAATTCGTAGTTAAGTCATACGGCAAGAAGGGCGAAAAGATTGTCAACATGAACTACGGTGCTATCGATGAAGGTGCTAAGGGCTACCACAAGGTAGAAGTTCCTGAAAGCTGGAAGACTATCGAAGTTCCTGCAAAGGATGCCGGCGACAGACCTGAATTCGTTAAGAACGTTGTTGACGTTATGCTTGCTCAGAAGGGTAACACACTTCCTGTTTCTGCATTCAAGGGTATCGAAGATGGTACATTCGAACATGGTACAGCTGCTTACGAAAAGAGAGGTATCGCTGTTCACGTTCCTACATGGGATCCTGAAAGCTGTATCCAGTGTGGTAACTGTGCATTCGTTTGTCCTCACGCATGTATCAGACCTTTCCTTCTTACTGATGAAGAGGCTGCTGCTGCTCCTGCAACAGTTAAGATTACAGATGCTAAGGGTCCAAAGGAAAAGGGCTACAAGTATGTAATGCAGGTTGACGTTATGGACTGTCTTGACTGCGGTAACTGTGTAAAGAGCTGTCCTGTTGTTGAAAACGGCAAGGGCGAACCTATCAAGATGGTACCTTTCGCAGATGCAGAAGATCAGGCTTCAGCTTGGGATTATGTAATCGCACTTCCTCATAAGGAAAATCCTGAGAACAAGT